>DATJSI010000088.1 GCA_035504215.1 Mycobacteriales bacterium | reverse complement strand
TGCCGCCGGAGTCGAGCGCTGCGCCGGGCGGCTCGGCGGGTTGGTCCTGCGAGCCTGCGCGCCGGCCGGAGCCGATCGCGGCGCCTTCTTCTTGGCAGCCGTCTTCGCCGGTGCCGCCTTCTTGGCAGCCGTCTTCGCCGGTGCTGCCTTCTTGGCAGCCGCCTGCTTGGTCGGCGCTGCCTTCTTGGTCGGCGCTGCCTTCTTCGCAGCCGGCGCGGCCTTCTTGATCGGTGCAGCCTTCACCGGCGCGGCCTTCGCAGCCGGCGCGGCCTTCTTGACCGGCGCCGGGGTGGCTCGCTCGGATTGCCGGTCCGGTGCGGGCTGCGGCGCGGGCGCCGGCCGCGCGACCGGCGTCATCGGCGTGGCGCTGAGCGACGATCCGGAGCGCAGCCGCTCGATCGCGCTGTCGGCAGGCCCGGACTCCTGCGCTTCACTGCCGGGCGGCAGGTCTGAGGCCGGCTCGATCACGGGGACCGCAGGCGCCGGCACGGGGGCCTCGCTGACCCCCGTCGAAGGCTCCGGCGGCCGGGCGGGCCGCGCGAGCGGTTCGGTGATCTGCTCGCCGGATGGTTCGTTGACCATCGGAACGACGACGACATCGGACTCGCCCTCGTCGGTGAAGCGTCCGGCTCCGGGCCGAACGCCGCCCGTCGGCTCGCCCGCGTCCGCGACGTCGGCGGGCAGCTCGATCCGGTGCCGGACCGACAGCCACAGCGTGATGATGGCGGGAATGCTGGCCGCGATCGACGCCCACACCCAGTGCAGGCTCATCGACGGCAGCAAGCCGACGATCAGCAAGATGACCGCGACGAACAGCAGCACCCCGCTGGCGACGATCACGTGGTCAGCTCCGTTTCGGTGGTGCGGTCGGGCGCACGATCAGGCCGCAACGTCGCCGACGACTTGGCACCCGCACGAGCGATTCTAGTCAGCGGGAGTTGATCGGCTCCGGTGCGTGAATGGCCCGCGCGGCCGAGGTGTTCAGTGCGCGGAGTCGTCGGTCTCGCCATCGTCGGCCTGCGAAGGCGGACCCGACGGCACGTCGCTGTCGGCGTCCACGTCGGTCGAGAACGGCTCACCTGACGCACCGGCCGGGGGTGTGAACAGCTCCGGTGAGTCCTGGGGTGAGGCCGGCACCGGTGCCGAGCTGAACGGTCCACCCGGTGCGGAACCCGATGCCGGTGGCGCAGGAGGCGCCGCCGGCGGAGCGGCCGGAGCAGGCGGCGTGGGTGGCGTAGCCGCCGACGTGCCGGTGGCGCCGGCTGACGGGGTCGCAACCCGCGGGACACCGAGCGCACCGGTATCCGGCGCAGCCGGGGTCGCGCCGCCCGGTGCACTCGCGGCCGCCGGCGCAGCCGGCGACGACGTACCGGTAGGCGCAGCGCCGGGTCGCGAGGGCGCGCTGAGCAAGGGCGAGGCCGCGCTCTCCAGCTTGTCGACCTCCTTGAGCTGGCCCTCGAGATAGGCCCGGATGCGGGTGAGGTGGTCACGCTCGAAGCCACGCAGCTCGTTGAGCTTCGCCTCAAGGGCCGAGCGGCTGCGCTCGAACTCGGCGAGCTTCGCGGCGTGCTCGGTCTTCGCGTCGCGTTCCAGCGTTGCCGCGTGTGACCGCGCCGAGGTCAGCAGCTGGTCAGCCTCTGCTCGTGCCTGCGCAACCGCCTCCTCCGCCGTCCGCTGGGCCATCGAGAGCGTCCGCAGCGCCGCTTCGTTCGGGTCCTCGCGCGGAGGTTCCGGCGCCGCCGGTGCCGGTGCCGCCGCGGCCGGGGGTGCAGAGCGCAGCGCCTGGTTCTCGGCGAGCAGGCGCCGCAGCTCCGCCTCGACCTCGTCGAGGAAACCGTCGACCTCATCCTCGTCGTAACCGGCCTTCAGCCGCGTGGTCGTGAACCTCTTGTTCTGAACGTCTTCAGGAGTGAGCGGCATCGATGGTCACCTCAAGTGGTGGGAGCGTCATGGTCGGGTCCGGCATCAGGTGTACGACGAGATGACGTCGATAAGAACATACGCGGATATGAACAACACGATGAAGGACAGGTCGAGCGCGAACCGGCCGAGCCGAAGCGGCGGGATCACCCGGCGAAGCGCACGAAGCGGCGGGTCGGTCACGCTGTAGGCGAGCTCGAGCAACGCGGCCCAGATCCCGGTGGGACGGAAGCTCCGCGCGAAGTACATGACGTAGTCGATGATGAGCCGCAGCAGCAGCAACGCGACGAACGCGTAGAGCACATAGATCGCGATGATTGCCGCAATCACGGTGCCGCCAAACGTCGATGGCCGATGTGGACGCGGTCAGCTCTGATTGAAGAAGCCGGCTCCGGCGATGCGCGACTTGTCCTCGGCGGTGATCTCCACATTGGCGGGAGTGAGCAGGAACACCTTTTGCGTGACCCGCTCGATGCTTCCGCGCCGGCCGAAGACCAAGCCGGCGGCGAAGTCGACCAGCCGTTTGGCGTCCGAGTCGTCCATGTCGGTGAGGTTCATGATCACCGGAGTGCCGTCCCTGAAGTGCTCGCCGATGATGCGGGCCTCGTTGTAGTTGCGCGGATGCACCGTCGTGATGCGGTAGGCATCCAGCGTGTCGACCGGCTCGTGCCGGGCGACCGGCTGACGCTCCATCACTTCGTCGGGGCGGGTCACGCGAAGCGTCGGCTCCTCTTGTCGCCGGACCACGTGAGTCCGGTCATCGAACGCAGCACCATCCTCGTAGCCGTCGTCGTAGGCGCCATCGAGCTCTTCGTCCTCCACGAGCCCCAGGTAGACGGCCATCTTGCGCATCGCGCCGGCCATGTGACGTCCTCCGGTTTCTCGGGTCGCTCGACGGCCTGCGGTGCCCGGCAGACCTGTGAGGAAGGCTAGCCGACCACCCCGCTGCGCGGGCCGAGCAACGCCGATCCGATCCGAAGGTGTGTCGCGCCGTGCCGGATCGCGGACTCGAAGTCACCGGTCATCCCCGCCGAGACGATCGTTGCGGCCGGATGAGTTCGTCGCAGCTGCCGTGACACCTGCGCAAGTTGCTCGAACGCGTCATCGCTGGACCCACCGAGCGGAGCGACCCCCATCACCCCGCCGAGGCGGAGCGGCTCGACGCCGGCGATCCGGTCGGCGAGCTCCGCAACCGCGCGCGGCGAAGCACCACCTCGACCCTCGTGCTCGGCCGCCGAGGGGTCGAGCGACACCTGGATCAAGGCGGTCAGGCTGCGCCCGGCGCTGTCGGCGGCCCGCGCCAACGCGTCGGCCAGCTCGAGCCGGTCGACCGAGTGCACGACGTCGGCGTACTTCGCGACCGACCCGCTCTTGCGCCGCTGCAACTGGCCGACGAAGTGCCAGCGCAGACCGAGGCCGCCGCATTCGTCATGCTTCGGTGCGGCCTCCTGATCGCGGTTCTCTCCGATATCCGTGACGCCGAGGCCGGCGAGGATCGCGATGTCACTAGCCGGAAACGTCTTCGTCACCGCGATCAGAGTCAGCTCTGCCGGGTCCCGTCCGGCGGCCAGGCACGCCGCGCTGATGCGCGCGTTGACGTCGGCGAGGTTGGCGGCGATCTCGGCCGCACGGCGCGGGTCGGGCGTCGGGCCGGTCATCGCACTGCCTGCTGCGCGATCACCGCGGCGAACCGGCCGGTGCGGCCATCGCGGCGGTAGGAGTAGAAGCGCGGATCCTCAATGGTGCAGAGACGGGACGCCGCGACGGCGCCCACTCCGAGGCCACGAAGGATCTCGGCCGCGCCGGCGGGCAGGTCGAGCGCGGGCGTGCCAGACCGCGTCGTACTCGCAGTGCCGGGTACGACGGCAGCCACCTCGGCCTGCATCTCCTGCGGCACCTCGTAGCAGCCTCCGCACACCGCCGGGCCGACCACCGCAACCATGTCGGCGGGGCGGGCGCCGGCTGTGGCCATCGTCTGCATCGCCGCTTGGATGACCCCTGCAGCGAGTCCGCGTCGCCCGGCGTGCACCGCACCGAACATTCCCGTGCGCGGATCGGCGAGAAGGACGGGCACGCAGTCCGCGACCAGGACGCCGACCGCCAGCCCGGCCGCACCGCTCACGAGCGCGTCTACGGCCGGCTCACCAACGTCGTTTGAATCGCCGACGCGGGCGAGGTGTACATCCGCGCCGTGTTGCTGGCGTGGCAGGACCAGTCGCGGAACTCCGAGCCAGTTCGCAACCAGGCGCCGGTTGGCACCGACGAGTGCTGGGTCGTCCCCCACGCCCAGACCGAGGTTCAGCGCGGCCCACGGTTGCGAGCTGATGCCTCCGCCGCGTGTGGTGAAACCGCCGACGAAGCCCGCGGGGAGTTCGGCAAGCACCGGCTCGAACGCTCCGGCGCCGATCGAACCCGATCCGGCCGAACCGATATCTGCGCCTGCCACGGGTCGACGCTAGCGAGCCGGTCAGGGCTCGCCGCGGCCCTACTTCAGGAAGTCGGGGACGTCGAGGTCGTCGCCGTCGTCGAAGACGATGGTGCGCCGTGGCGGCTCCGCCCGCCCGCCGGCCCGGCTGGCCGCCGGCACCCGCGCCGCGACCGGTGGGTCCGTGATGTCCACGGTCTGCTCGACCGGGGTCTCCTCGTTCGCAACCTCGACCTTGGGCTCGCGTACTGACGCCCGCCGGGGTTCGGTCGTGCGCGCGCGAGGAGCGCCGCCGTCGAACCCGGCGGCGATGACGGTGACCCGCACCTCGTCGCCGAGGGCGTCGTCGATGACCGCACCGAAGATGATGTTGGCGTCGGGGTGTGCGGCATCCGCGACCAGCTGCGCCGCCTCGTGGATCTCGAACAGTCCGAGGTCGCTGCCACCCGAGACGTTCATCAGGACGCCGTGCGCACCCTCGATCGACGCCTCGAGCAGCGGGCTGGCGATCGCGCTCTCGGCGGCGACCAGCGCCCGGTCGTCGCCGCGCGAAGAGCCGATGCCCATCAGCGCGGACCCTGCCTCGGACATGACCGACTTCACGTCGGCGAAGTCGAGGTTGATCAGGCCCGGTGTGGTGATCAGGTCGGTGATTCCCTGGACGCCCGACAGCAGGACCTGGTCGGCAGAGCGGAACGCATCCAGGACGCTGACTCGCTTGTCGCTGATGGAGAGCAGCCGGTCGTTCGGAATGACGATCAGCGTGTCGACCTCCTCGCGCAGCGAGGCGATGCCTTCCTCTGCCTGGGTGGCGCGCCGCTTGCCCTCGAAGGAGAACGGTCGGGTGACCACACCGATGGTGAGCGCTCCGAGCTCTCGCGCGATCCGCGCGACGACCGGCGCTCCGCCGGTGCCGGTCCCACCGCCTTCCCCGGCGGTGACGAACACCATGTCGGCGCCCTTCAGCACCTCTTCGATCTCATCGGTGTTGTCGTCGGCCGCCTGGCGTCCGATCGCCGGGTCCGCTCCCGCGCCGAGCCCTCTGGTCAGGTCGCGACCGATGTCGAGCTTCACGTCGGCGTCGCTCATGAGCAGCGCCTGGGCGTCGGTGTTCACCGCGATGAACTCGACACCCCGAAGGCCCACCTCGATCATCCGGTTGACGGCGTTGACGCCGCCGCCGCCGATGCCGACGACCTTGATCACGGCCAGGTAGTTCTGCGGTGCTGCCACGAGCGTGCCTTCCTTCATCGGTACTGCGCGAGAACCGCCACCGCCGATGACCCGGGGAAGGTGTCATCGACGGTTGTGACGGGTGGAGCGGTGCCTTTCGGCTCGTACCCAACCCTCAGGCTCTACTAGATGGTTGGAGTTATGCCGTCCTGAACTGCGGGGACACTAAGCCGCACGCTTCCGCGCGGTCAAGGCGGCCAGCCTCATCCCCGCGTAATCCTACAGAAGATCACTCTTGCAGAAGTCTCGATGTCAGCAGAAGGCCGAGTGATCTCGCTCGGTCGTGCGTCAGCCGGTCGCCGCCGAGAGCAGGTCGAGCAGCGCCGGGCCGATCATCGTGACGTCCCCCGCGCCGATCGTCACCACGACGTCGCCCGAGCGGGCGAGGCCGGCCACCAACCCGGGGACGGCCGACCAGGAGGGTTCGAAGAACACCTGGTTGGCGGGAAGCGGCACGGCTCGGGAGACCAGCGCGCCGGTGACGCCGGGCACGGGGTCCTCGCGGGCCGGATACACGTCCATCACGACCACCAGGTCGGCCGCGCCGAGCGCGGCGCCGAACTGGTCCGCGAAGATCTGGGTCCGGCTGTACAAGTGCGGCTGGAAGACCGCGATCACCCGGCCCGAGCCGGCGACGCCCCGAGCCGCGCTCAGCGCCGCGGCGGCAACCTCGGTCGGGTGGTGGGCGTAGTCGTCGTAGACCCGCACGCCTCCCCCGACTCCTTTGAGCTCGAACCGGCGCCGGACCCCGGCGAAGTTGGCCAGGCCGGCGGCCATCTGCGCGAACGGCAGGTCGAGGGCCAGCCCGAGCCCGAGCGCACCGGCCGCGTTCAGGGCGTTGTAGGCACCGGGAACGGCGAGTTCCACCTTGCCCAGCCGCCGGCCGTCGGCGACCACATCGAAGGTCGATCCGGGTCCCGACAGCTCGAGCGCATCGACCCGGATGTCGGCCGTTTCCGCCTGGCCGAAGCTTCGCACGTGTAGCCCGCGACGCCGCCCGACCGCGACGAGCCGGCGGGCGCCGGAATCGTCCGCACCGACCAACAGAATCCCGTCCGGCTCGATCCGTTCGACGAACGCCGCGAATGCCGCCTCGACGGCCGACGGGTCTCCGTAGTTGTCGAGGTGGTCGGGTTCGACGTTCGTGATGATCGCGGCGTACGGCGAGAGCAAGAGGAACGAGCGGTCGCTCTCATCCGCCTCGGCGACGAAGTACATCCCCGTCCCGTGATGCGCGTTGGAGCCCGGCTCGTTCAGGTCGCCGCCGATTGCGTAGCTCGGGTCACGGCCGCAAGCATGCATTGCCACGGTGAGCATCGATGTCGTCGTGGTCTTGCCGTGGGTTCCCGCAACGGCGAGCCCGGTCCTTCCTGCCATCACCGAGGCGAGCGCGGCGGCTCTGGGCAGCACCCGAACACCGCGATCGCGCGCGGCCACGAGCTCGCTGTTGTCCTGGCGGATCGCGCTCGACACGACCAAGGTGTCGATGCCGGTCAGGTGCGCCGGGTCGTGACCGATCTCCACCGTCGCGCCGAGCGCCCGCAGCGGCGCGAGCACCGTGGACTCCTTCGCATCGCACCCGGTGACCGCGACGCCGCGGGCCAGCAGGATCCGCGCGATACCGCTCATGCCGGCTCCCCCCACACCCATCAGGTGCACGCGGCCGAGCTGCTCGGCGGCGGGAAGGTCGGGGACCGGCTCGACGAGTGTCATCGCCGGCCCGCAGCGACGCGCACCAGCTCTGCCAGCTCCCGGTCGGCATCGAGCCGGCCGAAAGTCGCGGCCGATCGGCCCATGGCGAGCAACCGGGCCGGATCGTCCAGCAACGGCAACAGGTTCGCCCGCAGCCAGTCCGGCCCGAACTCCGCGTTGTCGACGATCAACGCGCCGCCCGCCTGCTGCACCGGCTCGGCATTGAGCCGCTGCTCGCCGTTGCCGATCGGCAGCGGCACGAACACCGCCGGCAGGCCCAAGGCGGTGACCTCGCTCACGGTGTTCGCGCCCGACCGGCCGACGACGACGTCCGCCGCGGCGTAGGCAAGGTCCATGCGGTCCACATACTCCCGCACAACGTATGCCGGGTTCGGTGTCGCGAGCCGGACCGACTTTCCGGTCCCGCAAATGTGCAGCACCTGCACGGCTCGCGCAGCCAGGTCCCCCTCGATCGAGGGGAACACGTCATTGAGGCGCTGCGCACCCAGCGAGCCACCGACGACGAGAACGGTGGTGCGGTCGGGGTCAAGCCCGAAGGACCGACGTGCCGGCGCGCGTTCTGCCGCGCGGTCGAGCCCGGTGATCTCTGCGCGCAGCGGCAGCCCGGTACGCACGGCGTGCGGCAGCCGGGTGGCCGGAAACGTCACGGCGACCCAAGGGGTCAGCCGGGCGCCCAGCCGGTTGGCGAGGCCGGGCCGGCTGTTCTGCTCGTGTACGACGATCGGGATGCGCGCGCGCCGCGCAGCGAGATACGCGGGAGCGGCGACGTATCCACCGAACCCCACGACGACATCGGCCTGCACCTCGGCCATCGCGGCGCGCGCGCCGCGCACCGCCGCAGCCAGGTCCCCGGGCAGCCGGACCAGGCGCAGCGATGGGCGTCGAGGCAAGGGAACGCGCGGAATCTCGTACAGCGAGTAGCCGCGCGCAGGCACCACCCGCGCCTCGATCCCGGTCGCCGTACCCAAAGCAAGGACCCGAGTCGACGGATCGTCACTGACCAGCCGGTCGGCGAGGGCCAGCAATGGCGACACGTGCCCCGCGGTGCCGCCGCCGGCCAGCAGCACGTTCATCGTCGACCCGCAACCGTCGCCGTCCGGCGCGCGGCCATCAGCGACTCCAGGCGACCTTGGCACGCCAGGAGCCGCGCGCGGCTTTGCGGGCGGCGAGCGCCTTTGCGGTCGCGGGCTCGCGGCGGGCGAACGAGATCAGCATCCCGATGCCGAACATGGTGGGAACCAACGCGGACCCACCGAAGGAGACGAGGGGAAGCGGGATTCCGGTGATCGGCAGGAGCCCGACCACGGCTCCCATGTTCACCAGCGCTTGCCCCAACAGCCACGCGGTCACGCCGGCGGCCGCGAGCTGGCTGAACCGGTCGGTGCACCGTTGTGCGATCCGGATGCCGGCAAAGCCCAGCAACGCGAACAGTCCGAGCACGAGAAGGGTGCCGAGCAGGCCGAGCTCCTCGCCGATGATGGCGAAGATGTAGTCGGTGTACTGGTTCGGCAGGTAGCCGAACTTCTCCCGGCTGGCACCGAGCCCCAGCCCGAACCAGCCGCCGGAGGACAGTGCATACAGACCTTGGCACGCCTGGTAGCCGATGCTCTGGGCGATCTTCGCCGAGCACGGGTTGCGGAACCCGGTCAACCGCTGCAACCGGTAGGGCTCGGTGACGGCGAGAGCACCCAGTCCCACGCCGAGCCCGACTCCGATGCGCGCGAAGGCCCCCCATGGCGCCCCGGCAGTGAACAGCAACGCCAGCATGACCAGCAACAACACGATCGTGGTGCCCATGTCGGGCTGCTTCATCACGAGCAGGCCCATGGCGAGCGCGACCGGCACGAGCGGGATCAACAGGTGTTTCGTCTTGTCGAGGCTCTTTTCCTTACGCGCCAACAAATCCGCGCCCCACAGGACAAGTGCCAGCTTGGCCGGCTCCGACGGCTGAAGCTGCAGTCCACCGGGCAGGTCGATCCACCGGGTCGCGCCGGACACGTTGACGCCGATCCCGGGAACCAGCACGAGCACGAGCAACGCGAAGGACAGCAGCAACAACGGGTACCCGAGCAGGCGATAGACACGCACCGGAAGCCGCGCACCGAGCCAGAGCGCAGGCAGACCGATGGCCACCCAGACTCCCTGCCGCTCGGCGATCGTGAACGAAGAGCCCGACGATGTGAACGACGTGACGCTCGAGGCCGACAGCACCATGACCAGGCCGAGGCCCAGCAGCAGCGCGGTCGCACCGATGACGAGGTAGTACGACGTCAGCGGCCGGTCCAGGAAGGCCAGCACGAGGGACCGTCGTTGCTCGGCGCGCGCCGGCCGGGCCGGGCGTGCCGAGCCCGAGGCGATCGAGCTCATCGGTTCCGTGCGGCGTCGCGCGCCGCCGCGGCGAACCGATCGCCGCGCTCGGCGTAGTTGCGGAACATGTCCATGCTCGCGGCCGCTGGGGCAAGCACCACCGCGTCTCCCGGCTCGGCCAGCCGGTCCGCGGCGCGCACTGCCTCATTCATCCCATCAGTGTCTGCTGTATCTATCGTCACAACCGGCACATCCGGCGCGTGTCGCTTCAGCGCCTGCGCGATCGTCGCGCGGTCCTGACCCAGCACCACGGCCGCCCGCAGCCGGCCGGCCACACCGGCGACCAGCTCGTCCACCCTTGCCCCCTTGAGCAGACCGCCGGCGATCCACACGACCGAGTCGTAGCCGGCCAGGCTGGCCGCCGCCGCGTGCGGGTTGGTGGCCTTGGAGTCGTCGATCCACCGGACTCCTCCGCCGACCGCGACGAGCTCGTTGCGGTGATGGTCGGGCGCATAGTCGCGAAGCCCGGCTCGTACGGCGGCCGGAGCAACGCCACGAGCCCTGGCAAGCGCCGCTGCAGCAAGGGCGTTCGCGATGTTGTGGCGACCGGAGAGCTGGATGTCCTCCTGCGCGGCAAGGACCGAGCCGTCGGCGTCGATCAGCTCGGACGACCGCACACCGAGCACACCGGGTTGCGGATCATCGAGGGTGAAGCCGATCCGGTGGGTGCAGGCGGCGCTGACCGCCACCGATCCCGCATCGTCGAGGTTCACGACGGCTAACGGGTCGCCGCGAAGAATCTTCGCCTTGTCCGCGGAGTACGCGTCGAACGACCCGTGCCAGTCGGTGTGATCGTCCGCGATGTTGAGCACCGCGGCGGCAGCACAGGTCAGCGTCGATGACCAGTGCAGCTGAAAGCTGGACAGCTCGACGGCAAGAACGTCATACGGCGGATGCTCGAGCACCGCGTCCACGAGTGGCAGTCCGACGTTGCCCGCGGCGACGGTGCGCAGTCCTCCGGCGGACAGGATCGACGCCAGCATCCCGACGGTTGTCGTCTTGCCGTTGGTGCCCGTGACACCGAGCCAGTCGGGCGACCCTTCGGGGCGCAGCCGCCAGGCGAGCTCCGGCTCGCCGATCACCTCGACACCCGCGCCTAGTGCGGCCGCGAGGAGCGGTTGGTCGGGACGCCAGCCGGGTGAGGTGACGACGAGATCGGCATCGACCGCGGTGGTCGCGTCCCCCAGGCGAACCGTCGCGCCGAGCCCTCGTAGTCGATCCGCCTCGCTCTCGACCCGCTCGCCTTCGGCAGCGTCGACGACGACCACATCGGCGCCGTTGCGCAGCAATGCGACGGCCGCCGCGACGCCGGAGATCCCGATGCCGGCAACGGCGACTCGTCGGCCGGCGAAGTCGGTCATGAGTGTGAAAGGAACGCGGCGTAGAACACACCGAGGCCGAACGCGACGAGCAGACCGGCGATGATCCAGAACCGGACCAGGACGGTGATCTCCTCCCAGCCCGCGACCTCGAAGTGATGGTGGAACGGCGCAATCTTGAAGACCCGCCGGCCGAAACCGCGGAACGCGGCGATCTGAATGATCACGGACAGTGCCTCCAACACGAACAACCCACCGAGCAGGAGCAGAAGCAACTCGGTACGCGTCGTGATAGCGATGCCGGCGAACAGCCCACCGAGGGCCAGCGATCCCGTGTCTCCCATGAAGATCTTCGCGGGTGGCGCGTTCCACCACAGGAAACCGAAACAGGCACCCATCGCGGCGGCGGCGATGGTCGTGATGTCGAGCGGGTCGCGCACGACGTAGCAGTTGTGAATCGGGCTGCTGACGCAGTTGTTGCGGAACTGCCAGTAGGCGATGATCACGTACGCACCGAACACCATGCACGATGCCCCGGCCGCGAGGCCGTCGAGCCCATCGGTCAGGTTCACCCCGTTGGACGTCGCCGCGACCACGATGTAGGCCCACACGACGAAACCGACGGTGGTGAAGTCGAGCGAGTAGTCGTGCGTGAAGGACAGGTGGGTGGAGGCGGGCGTCAGCCCGTGGCTGTTGCGGAAGTGGATCACCAGGATTCCGAACACCACCGCCACGACGGCCTGACCGGCGAGCTTTGCGGTCTTCGTCAGCCCGAGACTCCGCTGCTTGCGGATCTTGGTGAAGTCGTCGATGAAGCCGATCATCCCGAGCCCGGTCATGAGACCGAGGACCAGCAGGCCGGTAGCGGTGACGCCGCGCAGAGCGAGCAGGTGGGCGGCGAGATAGCCGAACAGGATCGCGATCATGATGATCGCGCCGCCCATCGTCGGCGTACCCCGCTTCACGTGGTGGCTGGTGGGGCCGTCGTCGCGAATCAGCTGGCCGTAACCCTGCCGACTCAAGAACCGGATCGCACCGGGTGTGGCGAACAACGACACCAGCAACGCGACCAACGCGGCGACGAGAACGGTTCTCATGCCGTTGCCCCCGAACCACGCTCCGCCGCGATCGGCTCGAGCAGCGCCTCGGCGATCCGCCAGTACTGCAGCGCGTTCGACGCCTTGACGAGTACGACGTCGTCGCTGCCGAGCCGGTTTCGGAGCAGCTCGACGGCCGCCTCCGGTTCCGCAACCACGATCGCCTCGCCGCGCCAGCTCGCGACCGACTCTGCCCCAGCCGCGACCGGGTCGGCACCTGGCCCGACGACGACGAGGTGGTCGATGCCCAGCTCTGCTGCGTGCCGCCCGACGTCGGTGTGCAGTGCCTCGCCGTCGGCACCGAGCTCTCTCATCTCGCCGAGCACCGCCCAGCTCGAACCCGCACGATCCTTCGACAGCGTCGACAGCGCATCCAGCGCCGCACGAACCGACTCCGGGTTGGCGTTGTAGGCGTCGTCCACGACGAGCAAACCGTCCGCCCGCGAACCGACCTGCATGCGATGGGCACTCACAGCAGTCAGGCTGTCGAGCGCCTCGCCCACCTCGTCGGGGCCGAGTCCGATCTCCAGCGCCACCGCGGCCGTTGCGGCCGCGTTCATCGCGTGGTGCGCGCCCACGAGCTGCAGCTGGACTGAGATCGAGCCACGCGGGGTCACCAGCCGGAAGGAGGGGCGGGCCTGCGGATCGAGCTGGACCGCGTCGAGTCGCACGTCCGCATCGGCGGAGGTTCCGAACCCGATCACCCGAGCTGCCGTCCGCGAACGCATGCCGCTCACGAGCGGGTCGTCGACGTTGAGCACCGCGACACCGTCAGGAGGCAACGCCTCCACCAGTTCGCCCTTCGCAGCGGCGACGACCTCGCGCGACCCGAACTCACCGAGATGCGCGGTGCCGACGTTGAGTACGACGCCGATCGCCGGCCGCGCGATCCGGCAGAGGTATTCGATGTGCCCCACACCTCTGGCGCTGTACTCCAGCACGAGGTAGCGCGTCGACTCCTCGACGCCGAGCACGGTCAGCGGCAACCCGATCTCGTTGTTCAACGATGCGCGGGGCGCGACGGTCGGGCCGGCGAAGGCCAGCACGCCGGCGAGAAGATCCTTCGTCGAGGTCTTGCCGGACGATCCCGTGACTCCGACGACGGTGCACTGCGACGTACGCCGGAGCACGCCGCCGGCCAGAAAACCGAGCGAGCGCACGGGATCGTCGACCACGATCGACGGTCCGTCGACCGCACGAACGGACAGGGCCGCCACGGCGCCGCGCCGGTAGGCGTCCGCGACGAACTCGTGCCCGTCGACCTGCTCTCCGGGAAGGCACGCGAACAGCGACCCTGCGGTGCACAGTCGCGAGTCGACCACAACCGGCCCGTAGACCTGCACGTCCGGAGCCACGCCGTCGAGGTGACCCCCGGTCAGCGCTGCGACGTCACCGACCGTCATCGCGATCATCGGGACTCCGCCCCGTGCAGGAGCAGGGCATCCCGCAACGCGGTCCGGTCGTCGAACGGCGTGATCACGCCGGCGACCTCCTGCCCTGGCTCATGCCCTTTCCCTGCTATCACGACGACGTCACCGGCACGCGCGTTGACAACCGCCCGGTCGATGGCTCGGCGCCGGTCCGGCTCGACGATGATCTCCCCCCGGTCGTCCGCTCCCTCGACCATCGCCGCGATGATCGCGTCAGGGTCCTCCGACCGCGGGTTGTCGTTGGTGAAGACCGCAAGGTCGGCACCGGTGGCGGCAGCGGCCCCCATCTGTGGGCGCTTGGCCCGGTCGCGGTCGCCGCCGCAGCCGAGCACCACGATCACCCGTCCCGTCCCGGCCAGCCCGCGCGCCGCCTCGAGCGCGGCGGCTACCGCCTCCGGAGTATGCGCATAGTCCACGAGTGCCAGGAAGTCCTGGCCGGCATCGACCGGCTCCATCCGGCCGGGAACCGCGGCGAGCGCACCGATGCCCTTCAGCGCCGCCGGGCCGTCGACGCCCGCGCGGACCAAGGAGACGTAGGCGAGTGCGGCGTTGGACAAATTGACCGCGCCGAGCAGCCGGCAGGTCACCTGGTGCCGCGCACCGTCGGGATCGATCACCGTGGTGTGCCCGATGCCGCCTCGCCCCTCGACGTCGTCCACCCGGCGCCAGTCGGCATCGACCGGGACACCGGTCGTCGCGACCGGGACGGTCGCCTGCCCGGCCAACCGTCGACCCCATTCGTCGTCGATGCACACCACGCCGCGCTTGGCTCGCTCCGGGGTGAACAGCACCGCCTTTGCGCCGAAGTAGGACTCCATGTCGCCGTGGAAGTCGAGGTGGTCCTGCGAGAGATTCGTGAACGAGGCGACGTCGAAGACGATGCCGTCGACGCGCCCGAGCGCGAGCGCGTGGCTGGACACTTCCATCGCAACCGCGTCGACGCCACTCTCCCGCATCACCGCGAACAGGGCGTGCAGGTCGGTCGCCTCCGGAGTGGTCCGGACGCTCGCAACGGTCGAGTTGCCGACCCGGGTCTCGATCGTGCCCAGCAAGCCGGTCGTGTGGCCGGCCGCGCGCAGCCCTGACTCCACGAGGTACGCCGTCGTCGTCTTGCCGTTCGTGCCCGTGACGCCGACCAGCAACAGCTCCCGCGCCGGGTCACCGTAGGCCCAGGCCGACGCCGCACCCATCGCCGCCGCGACGTCGTCGACGACGACCGCCGGCAACCCCGCCGCCTGAGCGGCGGGCACCGACGGCGGATCGGTGAGCACGGCGACCGCGCCCGCCGACGCTGCCGCCGTGACGTGCTCGATGCCATGAGTCCGGGCGCCGGCCCGGGCGACGTACAGGTCGCCGGGCTGCACCGCGCGGGAGTCGTGGGTGATGCCGGTCACCAGCACCGAGCCGTCGCCCTCCAGCCGGGCGCCGGGCAACCGGGCGAGCAGCGCGTCGAGCCGGTGCGGCAGCACGGACTGCGGGCGCGCAGAGAGGTCAGGCATCGCGAGGCACGCTACCCAAACCTCACCAGGTGAGCTTGGCCCTGGGAGGCTTCGTGAAGGTCGGCGCGATCTTCAGCGTCCGCAGCGCGAAGCTCATGACGTCGTGGAAGATCGGAGCTGCGACCGCACCGCCGTAGTGGTTGTGCAGCGGCCGGTCGAGGACGACCTCGCACACCAGCTGGGGTTTGTCGGCGGGGACCATGCCCACGAAGGTCGCGGTGTAGCCCGCGCCCGAGTAGCCACCGTGGCCGTTGTAGCGGTTGGCGGTGCCGGTCTTGCCCGCAACCCAGTAACCCTTGATCCGCGCGGCCGGAGCCGTGCCCTGGTCGGAGGTGACGGACTCGAGCATGTTGCGAAGCTCGGTCGCGACCTTCACGCTGATCACCCGGTGCCGTGCGGGCGCAGGGGCAGGAACGAACGGGTGCCCCGGGTCGTCGGTGCCCTCGACGATGTTGGGCGTCACGCGCACGCCGTTGTTGGCGATCGTCGAGTAGACGCTGGCCACCTGCATTGCGGTGACGTCGATGCCCTGGCCGAACGACATGGTCGCGAGGGTGGTGCCCGACCAGGCGGATCGCGGCGGCAGCAAACCGGCACTCTCGGCCGGCAGCCCGACACCCGTCGGCTTCCCGAACCCATAAGCGTGCAGGTAGTAGTCGAACCGCTGCGGCCCGAGGCGCTGCGCAACCTTGATCGCCCCGATGTTGCTGGACTTCGCGAGGATGCCGGTGAGGGTGAGGTGTTCGGTGCCGTGGTACTCGGCATCGTGGAACGGCGTCCCGGCGACGTCGTAGGAGTTCGGGATGACGAACCGCGAGTTCGGGGTGACCAGACCGTCCTCGAGGGCAGCCGACATCGTGATGACCTTGTTCACGCTGCCCGGCTCGAACGGAACGCTCACCGCGGGGTCGCCGAGGTCACTGTTTCGCGCCTTCGCAAGGTGGTTCGGGTTGAAGGTCGGAGCGGTGGCAAGCGCGAGGATCTGCCCGTTGCGCGGGTTCATCACGATGACCGTGCCGGACAGCGACTTGGTGATCTTGACCTGCTTGTCGATCTGCTGCTGCGCCTCGTACTGGATGTCGCGCTGCAAGGTCAGCCTGATCGTCGAGCCGGGTACGGCGGGCGTGTCCTCCGTCTCGCCGTCCGGAATCGGCTGGCCGTCCGCTCCGACCTGGTAGCTCTCCGACCCGTTGCGCCCGGCGAGTGCCCGCTGGTAGCTGTACTCCAGACCGCCGGCGCCCTGCCCGTTAGCGCCGACGAAGCCGATCACGTTGGCGCCGAGCGAACCGTCGGGGTAGATCCGGCGAGTGGTGTCGGTGGTCGTGATACCCGGCAGCTTCAGGGCGAGCACGGCGTCGCCGACCGACGGCGAGACCGGCGTGCGCGTGAGCAACGCGTACTCGCTGTGCGCACTGAGCTCCTGGTAAAGCCTCAACGCCTTGACGTTGAGCAGCGGCGCGAGCTGCCCCGCCACGCCGAGCGGGTCGGAGATCTGCTCGGGATCGGCGACGACATCGCGCGCGTCGACGCTCGCGGCGAGCACGTCTCCCGCACGATCGGTGATGGATCCGCGAGTCGCCGTAAGGGTCAGGCTCTGCAGCTGCTGGTCCAGTGCGGAGGCGGCGTACGTCGAGCGGTCCACACCTTGAAGCTGCAGCAACCGCCCGCCGATCAGGGACAGCACCATCAGCGTGATGATGAGGACGACCTGCAGGCGTTGCCGAGGACTCGGTCGCCGCCGCGACGGGCGTCGGGCCGGCGGGCGCGGTGGTGGGGGTGGTCGGCGGACCGCACCCCGTGGTCGGGGCGGTGCGGTGGCAGTCACCACCACAGCCTGCCGTGCGACGACGTACGAGCCCCGCTGCCGCGCCGAGACACCGCCGCGCTCACCGGGAGTGGTGGTGGTGCGTGGGCCCCGACGGTTGCTTCGACGAGGTCGGGGCCGGCGAGCTGCCGGTCTTCGTCGCCTGCTTGCCCGTACCGGACTGCTTGCCCGGCGCTGACTGCTTGGTGCCGGAGGCCGACTGCTTGGTGCCGGAGGCGGACTGCTTGGTGCCGGAGGCCGAGCCGGGCAGGCCGGAGCCGACGATGGTCGGCGGCGCGACGTACACCGGTGTCTGGATGCCGACCGCGCGACCGTCCGGACGCCGGTGGAAGGACGTGATCGCGCTCGGCACCATGCCCAGCGCCTTCGCTCGCGCCTGCAGCACCGTCGGCGAGGAGTCGGCCGCAACCGTCTGCTGCTGTTCCTGCACCTCGTCGGTCAGGGCGGCCACCCGCTGCTGGAGCGCGGTCACCCGGAACCCGTCCTGGGCAGCCATCATGTGCAGCAGAAGGACGGCGACCAGGCCGCCGACGAGCAGCGCACCGACGAGGGCGAGGAACGCGATCCGCCCGGCGGTCGCTCCTTGCCTGGTCGCGACGACGAACCGCGGCCGTGGCCGGGCGGCGACCGGCCGCGGCCGCGGTGCCGGATGGATCTGCAGAGCCTCCGGCAGGTCGAGTACGGCGGCGCGCGCACCCATGACCGAGCGGCGCAGCGGTGCGGCGGCGCTCATGCCGCGTCCCTGATCCGCTCGACCGCGCGCAGCCGCGCCGATGCGGCGCGCGGGTTGTCCGCGATCTCGGCGGCGCCGGGGACCTCCGCGCCGCGGGTCAGCAGGCGAAGCGTCGGCCGGGCGTCGTCCGGAATGACCGGAAGATCGGGAGGCGCCGAGGCGGTCGCGCCCGCGACAAACGTCCGCTTGACGATCCGATCCTCGAGGGAGTGGTAGGCCAGCACGACCAGCCGGCCACCCAGCCGCAGCGCGGTGATCGCGGCGGGGAGCGCCCGTTCCAGTGCACCGAGCTCGTCGTTGACCTCGATGCGCAATGCCTGGAACGTGCGCTTCGCCGGGTTGCCCCCGGTCCTGCGGGTCGCGGCGGGGACCGCATCCCGCACCAGCTCGGCCAGCCGCCGCGACGATGTCAACGGCCGGATCGCGCGCTCCTTGTCGATGGCGAGCGCGATCCGTCGAGCGAATCGTTCCTCGCCGTACTCCCGAAGGACCCGAGCCAGCTCCTCGACCGGGTAGGTGTTGACGACGTCCGCCGCGCTGTGGCCCCGGCTGGAGTCCATGCGCATGTCGAGTCCGGTATCCCGCGAGTAGGAAAAGCCGCGCTCGTCTTCGTCGAGCTGCAGCGACGAGACGCCGAGGTCGAACAGCACGCCGTCGACGCGCGGGGTGCCGGCCGCGGCGAGGATGTCGGCAAGCGAGTCGTAGACGCCGTGCACGAGGGTGACCCGGTCCCGATGCGCGGCGAGGCGCGCACGGCTGCGGGCGAGCGCATCGGCGTCCCGGTCGATCCCGATCAGCCGCAGATCGGGATGGCGGGCGAGCAGGGCGGCGGCGTGCCCACCGAGCCCGACGGTGGCGTCGACGAGGATCGCGGAGCGGGCGCTTGCCACCGGGTCGAGCAGGGCGAGAACTCGGTCGAGCATGACCGGCACATGGCGCGGGTTTCGGCCGTCCTCGGTCATCTCGGTGAGGCCCTCCGGAGCGTGGTGCTGGATGTGCGGCCGGGTCCCCTCCGCCACACCTGGCGCCGGGGAAGTGGCGTCAGGGGCCGCGGGCGGGGGCCGGGCCGCACATACGAATCGGACTGACAACGGCGTGCGATCGGGGTCAGAAGATGCCGGGCACCTCCTCGGACAGGCTCGAGAACGGCTCTTCCTGGCTGGCTTCGTACGCCGACCAGGTCGTCGAGTCCCAGATCTCCAGATGGGTGTTCATGCCGACGACCGCGCAGTCGCGGTCGAGGCCGGCGTACTGGCGCAGCGGCGCCGGGACCATCACCCGGCCCTGCCGGTCGGGCACCTCGTCATGGGCGCCGGCGAAGATCATCCGCTGGTAGTCGCGGGTGCTCTTGGTCGTGAGCGGTGCGTCGCGCAGCCGCTCGGTGATCCGGGTGAACTCGGCGATCGGGAAGACCCGAAGGCAGCGCTCCTGCCCCTTGGTGATCACGAGCCCACCGGCCAGGCCTTCGCGGAACTTTGCCGGCAGGAACAGCCGGCCTTTGTCATCCAGGCGGGGCGTGTAGGTGCCGAGGAACATGCCTCGCCTCCCCACTTCGCCCCGAACCGCCGCGGTGATGCGGGCCACTGCCCCACATCACTCCCCATAGCGCGCCACCGTACTCCACTTTGCTCCCCTGTCAACCATTTCGCCACGGTCTCACCCAACCGGGCGAGCGGATCCACCGTCGTCGCTGTTGCCGGCCCGTCACCCAGGCGTTATCTGTTGAGCCAAGACGGACTCGCGAACGAGATGTAAAACTGATCAGCACGTGTTTGCAGCCACCGTCGGGCCGTCGGCCCGCCTCGAGGAGGTCCCGCCAGTGACCCCGCACTCCGCGACCCCGGAACTGGAGCTCAAGGCGGTCGCCACCGCCGCTGCGCGCATCGCCGACGCCGTCGACACGGTGATCGAGGGCAAGAGCGCCGAGGTCAAGCTGGCCGTCACCGTGCTGCTCGCCGAGGGGCACCTGCTGGTCGAGGACGTGCCGGGCGTCGGCAAGACGATGCTCGCCAAGGCGCTCGCCCGCTCGATCGATTGTTCGGTACGCCGGGTGCAGTTCACCCCCGACCTGCTGCCGAGCGACATCACCGGCGTATCGGTCTACAACCAGATCAACCGTGACTTCGAGTTCAAGCCCGGCGCGATCTTCGCGAACATCGTCGTCGGTGACGAGATCAACCGGGCGTCCCCCAAGACCCAGTCGGCGCTGCTCGAGTGCATGGAAGAGCGCCAGGTGACCGTTGACGGCATCACCTACCCGCTCGAGGCGCCGTTCATGGTCATCGCCACCCAGAACCCGGTGGAGATGGAAGGCACCTACCCGCTGCCCGAGGCCCAGCGCGACCGGTTCACCGCACGAATCGCGCTCGGCTATCCGTCCGCCGAGGCCGAGCTGTTGATGATCGACACCCACGGCGTGCGCTCGCCGCTCGACGACCTCGAGCCGGTCTCGGACCGAGTCGAGGTGGCGCGGCTGATCAGCGCGGTCCGGACCGTTCACGTCGCCGAGGGCGTCCGCCGCTACGCCGTCGACATCGTGACCGCATCGCGCACCCACCCCGATCTGCGGCTCGGCGCCTCACCCCGGGCGACGCTGCACCTGCTCCGCGCGGGGCGCGCGACCGCCGCGCTCGACGACCGCGACTACGTCACCCCGGACGACCTGCAGGGGTTGGCGGACAGCGTGCTGTCGCACCGCCTGCTGCTCTCGGCCGAGGCTCAGATCGCCCGTCGTACGACGTCGGCCGTGGTCGCCGACATCATCGCGAGCGTTCCGGTACCGGCGCGGGCCAGCCGCCGACCCGCCTAGGACGGGACCTCGACGTGAGCCGACCCGCCTGATGCCGAACCTGATCGGCGGCCTGCTGCGTCCGCTCACCATGCGCGGGCGGTGCGTGCTGGCCGGCGGCGTGACCGCGTTGATCGCCAGCATCGTGCTGCACGAACGCGACCTGCTGCGGGTCGCGATCCTCCTCGTGGCTGCGCCCGTGGTCGCGGTCGCGATGGCGGCCCGGACCCGGTTCCGGCTCACCTGCTCGAGGCGGCTCGACCCCGCGCGCGTCCCGATCGGCGACCGCGCCCGGGTCGTCCTGCGGATCGAGAACATCTCCCGGCTGCCGACCGGGCTGCTGTTGATCGAGGACACCATCCCCTACCTGCTCGGTGGGCGGCCGCGGGTGGTGCTCGACCGGCTGGCGCCCCGTCGCCCGATCGATGTCGGCTACCACGTGAGCGGCGAGCTGCGCGGGCGTTACCGGGTCGGGCCGCTCACCGTCCGGCTGATGGACCCGTTCGGCCTGTGCGAGCTCCCCCGTGCCTTCGCGACCACCGACACCCTTGTAGTCACGCCGCACGTCGTCACGTTGCCCACGGTGGCGCTCAGCGGCGAGTGGGGCGGCGCGGGGCACAGCACGGCCCGGTCGGTTGCGACCTACGGCGACGACGACGTGGCGACCCGGGAGTACCGCCACGGAGACGACCTGCGAAGGATCCACTGGCGGACAACGGCTCGGCGCGGCGAGCTCACGGTGCGCCGTGAGGAACAGCCGTGGCAGAGCCGCGGAGCAGTCCTTCTCGACACCCGCGCAGCGGCCCATCGAGGCGACGGGCCGGCCTCCTCGCTCGAATGGGCCGTGTCCGCGGCGGCGTCGATCAGCCTGCATCTCGCCCGTACCGGATTCGAGGTCCGGCTCATCACCGACACCGGCGAGGAAGTGTCCTCCGCCGGCCTGAGTGGCGCGTCCTTCGACGGAACGGTGTTGGACGCCCTGGCAGTCGTCGGCAGCTCGGCCGGCCGCGGCCTGCACACCGGCATGGCGACGGTTCGCCGGCAGGGTACGGAAGGTCTGCTGGTCGCCGTGGTCGGAACGTTGAGCGCCGAGGACGCCGACAACCTCGCCCGGATGCGTAGCGGCGCCGCGACCGTCGGGATCGTGTTCGTTCTCGACGCCGACACCTGGATCACCCAGTCACCGGCCGCCGCCGAGGCGAGTGCGGCCGCGCACCGGAAAGCCTGCGAGCTGCTGACGCTCTCCGGCTGGCGCACGATCGATGTCCGGCGCGGTGACTCGCTCGCGCAGCTTTGGCCACAGGCCGGCCGCGGATCGGTCGAGGCGTTCTCAAACCGGATCGCCACCGCCACCGCCACCGCCACCGCCGCCGTCGCCGGTTCGAGCGGGCCGGACCAGCCGTGGGACGCGGCATGAACACCCAGCTACGACTGACGGCGTACGCCGCACTCGCCACCATCGCGACCGCGAGCAGCTTCCTTTCGGTGTTCAAGAGCACCGCGTGGGTGGTGCCGGTGATGGGCGCGATCGTCCTGGTTGCGGCCAGCTGCGCGCTGATCCGATCCTCGCCACTGCCGTCGGCGCTCGAGCCGATCCTTTCCGCGATCGCGATCCTTTGCTGGGTCACGCTGCTGTTCGCCCGCTCCAAGGCACACTTCGGCTTCATCCCGGGACGGCTCGCGCTGCGGCATCTCGGGCATACGGCGCGGCACGGCTTCACGGAGGTCCAGAAGCTGCCGACCCCTGCGCCGGCGCATCACGGCTTGGTGCTGCTCACCGTCGTCGGGGTGGCCGCGGTAGCCCTCGTCGTGGACCTGATGACCGTCACGCTGCGCCGGGCGGCGCTTGCCGGCCTGCCGCTGCTGGCACTGTTCACCGTCTGCGCCGCCACCGGACATCACGGCGTCGGCCTGCTCCCCTTCGTTCTCGCATCCACCGGCTATCTGTGGCTGCTGTTCGCCGACAACCGCGAGAAAGTCGCGCGGTGGGGGGCCGCGGTGGGCACCGGCAGCCGGGCACGACCGGCGTCGGCCTGGTCGACCGACGCTTCGTCAGCACCTGCGCCGGCCACCCTGGGTCGGCGGGTGGGTGCCGCGGCGATCGGCCTGGGTGTCGTGATCCCGCTGTTCATCCCCGGCCTGCACACCGGGATCGACAAGCACGGCACCGGCACCGGGGGAAGCGGCAGCGGCGGCGGCAGCCAGGTCGTGCTGAACCCGATCGTCTCCGTCGCCGACGACCTGACCAACCACTCCAACGAGCCGCTGATCAGCTACCGGTCGTCGTCGAACGATCCGGCGTACCTCCGCCTCACGTCGCTCGACCTGTTCAACGGCGTCACGTTCTCCGCCCGGACCCTGCAGGCGTCATCGCGTGCGACGGTGAGCGAGAACCTTCCGGTGGCCCCTCCGTCCGGGCCGATCGTCTCGACCCAGATCAGCATCTCGACCAGCCTGGAGAAACTGCACTGGTTGCCGGCACCCGCGACCACCCTCGGCATCAGCGTCGGCAACGCCTGGCGGTACGACCCCGGCTCGCAGACGATCTTCTCCGCCACGGCGACCGGTGGCGGACTCCGGTACACCACCCGCAGCGTGGCCAACGACCCGACCGCCGCCGAGCTTGCGTCGGCACCGGCGGCGAGCAAGGCCGAGGATGCCGACCTGGCGGTGCCCGCCCACCTCTCGCCGCAGGTTCGCAGCCTCACCAGGCGTGTGACGGCGCACGCGAACAACGCCTACGAGGCAGCGGTCGACATCGAGAACTTCTTCACCAAGGGCGGGCGCTTCACCTACAGCACGAACATCCCGGCGGACAACAGCCCCAACGCGCTGGCCGACTTCCTGCTTCGCACCCGGACCGGTTTCTGCCAGCAGTTCGCTACCGGGATGGCGGTGATGGCCCGGCTGTCCGGCATCCCCTCCCGGGTCGCGGTGGGCTTCACCCGCGGCACGCAGCAGAGAGACGGCTCGTGGCTCGTGACGACACACGACGCCCACGCCTGGCCGGAGTTGTACTTCCAGGGCTTCGGGTGGCTGCCGTTCGAGCCGACCCCCCGCGGTGACGGTCAGGCGGTCACCCCGTCCTATGCCCGGAACGCCCCGACCCAGCCGAGCACGGGTGGTGGCGGGCCGTCACCGACCCCCTCGACCGGCAGGGGCAAGGTCCCCTCGGCACTGAGCCAGTACGGCCACGTCGGCGCGGGCGGTGCCGCGGCCGGCAACCTCGGTGGCGGCTCGAACTCCACAGGCAGCAGCAGCGGCGGCAGCATCGGCGGGCTGGTTGCGCTGATCGTCGTGCTCGTCCTCGTCCTGCTGCTCGTCGCGCCGGCGCTCGCGCGGGCGGTTGCCCGCCGGCGGCGGTGGCGGCGCTTGACCGATCCCAGGCAGGCCCCCGAGGCGGCGTGGGCGGAGCTTCGTGACACCGCGATCGACCTGCGGCTGCCGTGGGACGACGGGCTGACACCCCGGCAGACCGCGGCTGCGCTGAGCACCGCGCTGGCCCGCGACGAGCGAGCGACCGCGGCGCTGCGGCGGGTCGCACGGTGCGAGGAACACGCGAGGTACGCCGCGACGCCCGCGACCGGGGTCGAGGAACTACGCGCCGACGTCGAGATCGTGCGCGTCGCCAGCGCCGCCGGTAAGGGCACGGCGACCCGCCTGATGGCGATGGCGCTGCCGCGGTCCGTGCTGCTCGAGGTCCGCCACGCGCTCAGCCGGCTCGGCGTGATTCTCGACGTCATCGACCGGGCCTGGGCGGCCACGGCCCGAGCCTTGCACACGTCGTCATGGCGCCGAAGCGACCATTCCCTCGCGAGCGCCCGAAGCTAACCGGGGCGCACTGCCCGACCGGCAGCAGTCGTCCGTCGGTCTACTGGTCGTCCTGCCGCCGCTGCCAGCGGTCTTCGAGCCGCCGCACGATCGACCGTCGGGGTGCCCGGTCGGCGGTCCGCCGGCCGGGCGCAGCGTCCGGTGCGGTCTTGCGATGCCCGGTCATCCGCTGCCACGATGCGACGCCGAAGGACACCGCGGCCAGCATCACGACGAAGCCCGCAACTCCCAGTGGCACCAGCGGGATGATGACGCCGGCGAGCAGCAGCCCGAGACCGACGACCAATCCGATTGCGGCCCGGATCACCCGCCGCCGGTAGTGGCTACGGATGTTCCTGCCCTGGTAGATGCTCGCGAACTTCGGGTCCTCGGCATACAGCGCCTGCTCGATCTGGTCGAGCAACCGTTGCTCGTGCTCAGACAGCGGCACGACGCCTCCTAGGACACCTCACACCCGCAGCGCCAGACGCCACCCGCGAAGGCGACGTGCTGTTCAGGATACGTTCGTTTGCCACGGCTGGACTACCTGGATCCAAAGTTGGCACGCGCGGCTTGACCGTCCGGTTCGCCGTCCGCGGCGCGGTCCCGAACCGGTTGCGGCCGGACGAGTGCGGCCGGGCGGACCGCACCCGATCCGAACCTCGCGACGGCCTGGTCCATGGCCGCCTCGGCCGCGCGCCACTCGTCGTCCGCGCCGGACAGGTCGAGCTGGTGCGGCGTCGCGGCGGCGGTCGCCAGGCCTTCGATCCGCACTCCTATCAGGCGGATCAGCGCACCGCGTCGGTCGAGTACGTCGAACAACCCGCGGGCGGTGTCGTAGATCACCCGCGCGACGTCGGTCGGCTCGGACAAGGTCCGCGACCGCGTGATGGTCCGGAAGTCCGCGAACCGCACCTTGATGCTGACCGTGCGACCGACCTGGCCGGTTGCGCGCAACCGCGCCGCACCGCGCTCGGAGAGCCGAAGCAGCTCGCGATGAATGGTCGGCGCATCCCCGACATCGGCGCCGAAGGTCTCCTCCGATCCGATGCTGCGCTCCGGCTCGTTCGGAGTGACCGAGCGTTCGTCGCGACCCCACGCCAACGCGTGCAGGTGCGCACCCGCCGCGGGACCGAGAGCCGACACCAACGTGGACTCCGGCGTCTGCGCGATGTCCCCGATGCATCGAAGGCCGAGCCGCTGCAGGACCTCCTCGGTGCGCTCCCCCACGCCCCAGAGCGCTCCGATCGGCAACGGATGCAAGAACTGCAACACCGCCTCGCCAGGGACAACGAGCATGCCGTTGGGCTTTGCCTGTGATGAGGCGAGCTTGGCGATGAACTTCGTCGTCGCAACTCCAACCGAGCACGGAAGCCGCTGCTCGTCGGCGACTCGAGCCCGGATCATGGCAGCGATCGTGCCCGGACTTCCCAGCCGTCGAACCGCTCCCCCGACGTCGAGAAAGGCCTCGTCGAGGGACAGCGGTTCGACGATCGGGGTGATCGACCGGAAGATGTCCATCACCGCCCGCGACGCGTGTTCGTACGCGCCGCGGGTGGGCTCGATGATCACCAGTGCGGGACACAGCCGGCGCGCGCGGGCCATCGGCATCGCGCTGTGAATGCCGTACTCGCGCGCCTCGTAAGTGGCCGCGAGAACCACGGAGCGGCCCCCTTTGCCGCCGACGACCAGGGGGCGGCCCCGCAGGTCCGGGCGCTCGCGCAGCTCGACGCTCGCGAAGAACGCGTCCATGTCGGCGTGCAGCACCGTGCAGCCGGTGTCGTCGCCCGGCAGCGCGGGCCGGCTGCGGCCGCGTTCGAGCTGACGCCGGCTCACGGCGCTTCGGCGAGCACGTGCAGCATCGTCGCGATCGCGGTGAAGGCCGGATCGTCGGATGCGGCCTGTTCCAGCGCGAGGAGGTCGTCAAGAGCCCGCGGGTCGACGTCCAGCAACGACGCGGGCGCCATGTCGGCGAAGACCCGCACGCCGTGCGCGGACCGGCAACGCAGCCCGCTTCCCGTGATCAGCCCTTCCAGCTCGAGCAGCGAGAACCGGCGCAGCAAGGGATCTCCGGCGCCCGCCGAGCCACCGCTGTCGGCGAGCAGGCGGCGGGCCTCAGCCAGCCGCCCGGCGGCGACCCGTGCGACGACCGCGGCCACCCGGTTGGCGGCGAGGATGCTGGCGATCCCACCCGGACGGAGTACGGCGGCGATCGAGCCGAGCGCCTCGGCGGGGTCGTCGACGACCTCGAGAACGCTGTGACAGACGACCGCGTCGACACTGTCGGCGCCGAGCAGCTCGACCACGGTGTGGGCGTCGCCCTGGATCCCCTCGATCAAGTGCGCGGTCCCCGTCTCGGCCGCCCGGCGGGCCAACGTCGCCAGCGCGTTCGGACTGGGGTCGACGACGACTACCGGATGACCGAGCTCGGCGAGTGGCACCGCGAATCCACCCGAGCCGCCGCCGATGTCCAGAACCCGGGCCGAGTCAGAGCCGGCGACGAGTCCGGCGAGCGCATCGCGAAGGATCTCCCACACCACCACGGTCCGCACCGCGCTTCGCGGTCGCGTCTCCCCGGACGGCATGCGACGAGCCTATTGGCCGGCTCGGACGCGGGGAACCCGGCGGCTGCTCACGACCGGGTCGAGGCCACGCTCGCCGGCGGTCCGTACGGTTCGAGCGGCGCCGGCATCCCGAGCGTCGTCTCGACGACCGCGATGAACGCCCGCACGTCGGCGACCAGCCGGTCCGCCTGCGCTGCGGTGACGGCGTCGCGCTGGCCGGCCTCGGCGGCGGCCCGGCGGCCGGCGCCGGCGGCGAACGCGTCCGCCCACGGGCGCAGCTGCGGGGCCACGTCCGGCAACAGCAACCAGGCGCTGGTCGGGCGCCGGCGGCGACCACCCGCAGCCGGCTCGGTCCGCGCCGCCAGAACCGCGGCCGCCGCCCGCAGCGCCGCCAGGTGCGCGCCGGCGTACCGCTCGAGCGGGCTGCTCGCCGCTGCCGCCTCCGCGAGCAGCTGGTGCGCGGTGTGCACCAAGCGCAAGGATTCGGGCGCGGCTCGATGCCGCACCGGGCGGCGAGCAGGCAACCCGGCCCCGTGCGTGGTCAGCGTCCTGACCGTCATGCCTCGAACATACGTTCGATGCCACCCGGCGTCAAGCACCCACGCGCGGGAGTCGCCCTGCGCGGCGGGCGCCGGTCAGGTGATGTGGACGGTGGTCGAGGCGCCGGTGTACCCGCCGAGCGAGACGGTCACCGAGAAGGTGCCCTTCTTGTGTGCCGCCTTGAAGGTCGCCGTCCCGTGCTTCGAGGTCTTCTTCTTCGCGCCGTCGAAGTGCACGGTGGCTCCCTTCACCGCGTCACCGGCATCGGTCACCTTGACCGTGAACTTCTTCCCGCCGGCCACCGAGTGCGGCGACACCTTGACGGTCAGCTTCGGCAGGAACTGTCGCACCTCGATCTCGTCGACGTTCTTCGCGTTCGCGACCACGGCCACCGCCTCGAGCGGCCCGGCCGCACCATCGGCGGCGACATCGCTGTGCCCGTAGTAGCTCCCCGGGATCTTCGACACAAGGACCGGCCCGAACTTGGTGGCGGCCTTGTTGCTCCGCGTCGCCCGCCAACCCTGACCGTCGGTCCAGAACAACCAGAGCCGGCCGCCCGGACCCGCCGCCATGGTGATGAAGTCGGCGCCCGCCGCGTCGTGGATCTTCGCAACCGGCTTGCTCGCGCCGACCTTCCACACGTCGATCGCCGATGTGTCAGGGATCCGGTACGCCGTGTAGATGCCGCCACCGCTGCGCTGCACGGCCGGCAGGTCTTGCTGCACTCCGGCGGAGGTGTTCGACGACGTCGACGAGCCCGGTCCGTGCAGAAGCAAGCCTTTGCTCGGAGAGATCATCTGGGCTTCGACGCCGTCCTTGCCCTTGAGGTTGCTGTTCGAGTACCACAGCGCCCAGACATCGCCGGACTTCTCATCCTTGCCGAGCCCCGGGTCGTAGGAGAAGTTGCCCGTGTTCTTTGTCACCGGATCGGGACCGGACTGCGGATCCGCGCTGGAGGGCACGCCGATGTGATACGCAACGCCATCCGAGCGGGCCAGCCCGACGGCTAGATCGCTGCCGTCGGCAATCACCGCTGTGCTGCCGTTCGAAGCACCGTCGTCCGCCGACAGACTTCCGGTGAACAGGCTCCAGGACTTTCCGTCGCTGCTCGTGGTCATGTACTCGGCGTTGGTGTCGTAGGGCCCGGACGTTCCGGTCTTACTGCCACCGAACGCGATCGTCCGCTTGCCACCGAAGCTGAGGATGGTCGGGTCGAGCGCAACGCCGGACCAGTTGGTCGGGAGCACGTTGATCTGGGCGCCGAGCGGCTTGCCGGCCGCGTCGAGAATTCGCGCATGCAGCGCCCACGTGGTGCCGATGCCCGAGGCCCAGACCACCTCGAAGTTCTTGCCGAACCGCGCGATCGACGGTGTCGTTCCGGTCGTCTTGATGTTGCCCGAGGAGATGACGTGCCACTTCGTGGCCGAGAACGCCCGCGGTGCAGGGTGTGGCGCAGATGGATGCGCGAGCAACGGCGTGGACGCGAGGCAGATTCCCGCCCCTGCGGCGGTCGTGATCGCGATCACAGCAACGCTGCGGCGGATGACGGTTGGCCGGCGCATGGCGCCTCCCCCAAGATCGGCGCGGACTCGTCGGGCGGAGCATAACCACCCGAAGCGAGCGGCGCGAGGGCTAACCGGGAACTCGGTCGGCCGCCCGCGAACACTGCACCGGGGCCGGGCGATCGCTCGGGTAGGTGAAGTAACGTCCGCCTCATGCATCCCAACGCCGAACGGGTCGCGCAGTCGTTGCGCGCTGCGGGCGTGCCCGGTGAGGTCCGCGAGCTCGACGACTCGGCACACACGGCTGCCGACGCTGCTGCCGCGCTCGGCGTACCGGTAGGAGCGATCGTCAAATCGCTGATCTTCGCGGCCGACGGTGCGCCCGTTCTCGTGCTGGCCAGCGGCGACCACCAGGTCGACACGTCACTCGTGGCCGCACAGCTCGGGGCCGGTCAGGTCCGCCGGGCGGACCCGGAGCTGGTCCGGTCGGCGACCGGGTTCCCGATCGGCGGCGTCGCGCCGGTCGGCCACCCCACACCGCTGCCGACGATCGTCGATGAGCACCTGGCGTCGTTCGACGTCCTCTGGGCGGCCGCCGGAACACCACACGCGGTCTTTCCGACCACGTACGACGACCTGGTGGCGATCACCCGCGGAAGACCCGCGCCGATTGCCGCGACGTGATGACCGACGACATCAGAATCGAGCGGATCGACGCCGCGCGGTTCCAGGCCCTGGCCGGCGAAGCCGCTGCGGTCTACGGAGCGGCGATGGATCGCCCGCCGGAGGTCGTGATCCAGCGGCGCGACATCATCCTGATGCACGTGACATACGCCGGTTTCCTCGCAACCGGCGCCTTCTCGCTCGCGGCGGACGCCGACGAGCTGGTGGGTTTCGGCTACGGCTACTCGGGAGCACCCGGTCAGTGGTGGCACGACATCGTCGCGCACGCGATCGGTCGCTCCGGTACGAAGCGCTGGCTGCGCGATGGGTTCGAGCTGGCCGAGCTGCATGTCCGGCCCGATCACCAGGGTCGCGGCATCGGGCGTCGCCTGCTCGCCGACGTGCTCGATCGCGCCAACGCGCAACACGTCGTGTTGTCGACGCCAGACATCGAGTCGCCGGCGCGCGGGCTGTACCGATCGGCCGGCTTCGTCGACCTCTGTGTCGGCTTCACGTTCCCCGGCAGCGCGGAGCCGTACGCGATCATGGGCGTCGACTTGTGAGCTCGCGGGTCCGCGACGTCGTCGTCATCGGCGGCGGTCACAACGGGCTGGTGGCGGCGTGTTACCTGGCCCGCAGCGGCCTCGACGTCGAACTCGTCGAGCGCGACACGGTGCTCGGGGGCGCGGTATCGACGGTCGAGCGCTGGCCCGGCGTCCGCGTCGATCGCGGGTCGAGCATCCACGTCATGGTGCGGCATACCGGCATCGTCGAAGACCTGGACCTCGGGTCAGTCGGCCTGCAGTACGACGACGTCGAGCCGTGGGCCGTGCTGCCGCATCCGGATGGTGCGATCAGGTTCAGCAACGACCTCGACCTGACCTGCGCATCGATCGAGGCATCGTGCGGCGGAGAGGACGCCACGGCGTACCGGCGGTTCGTGAACGAGTGGACACCGCGAATGCGTGCGTTCCTCGATGCGGCCGAACGACCTCCGACGCCGGCCGGACTTCTGCGCTTCGCGACCCGCTCCCGACCGGGTCGGCGAGGCGCCGCGCGGCTCGCTCGCAGCTACCTCTCGCCCGCAGAAGCGGTCGTCGAGCAGCGGTTCGCCGACCCACGGCTTCGCGCGGCCATCGCGTGGTGGGCGGCCCAGTCCGGACCGCCACCGCACGCCGTGGGCACCGCGCCGATGGCCGGCACGGTTGCGTTGTTCCACCTTCGCCGCCCAGGGCGGCCGAAGGGTGGCAGCGGTCGATTGACAGAGGCATTGGCCCGGCGACTCGAGTCCTTCGGCGGGACCGTGCGCGTCGGCGAAGCGGCCACCTCGATTGACAACGGACCGGGCGGCTTAGCGGTGCACACCGTGGACGGCGACCGGTTGCCGGCTCGTTCGGTCGTCTGCGCGTGCCACATCCTCGAGACGGCGCGGCTCACCGCGGATCAGGACCTCGCTCGGACGGTGCGCGTCGGCAACGGGATCGGAATCGCGGTACGCCTGCTCACCGACGAGCTTCCCCACTACCAGGTCGAGGCCGACGGCGTGCACCGGTCGATGCAGCTTCTGGTCGACTCAACCGCGCAGCTACGACAGGCGTACGGCGACTACCTGCGCGGCGAGCCGGCCGCAGACCCGCCGGTCATCGTCATGACGCCGAGCGAGTCGGATCGGACGCTCGCGCCGGCCGGCCGCCACGTGGTCACCGTGTGGGCGCAGTGGCATCCGTACCGGTTGCGCAGCGGCAGCTGGCAAGGGCGCGCGGACGAGGCAGCCGACGCGGCGCTCGCCACGGTCGAGCGATGGGCGCCGGGGTTCGGTGCCGCCGTGCTGGAGCGCTACGTCCAGACCCCGGCCGAAATCGAACGCGAGCTGGCCCTTCCGGCCGGCAACGTGATGCATCTCGAGCCGGAGCTGGACCAGATGTTCGGCCTGCGGCCGGCACCGGGCTGGTCGGCGTACCGCAGCCCGCACCCAGGGGTCTACGTGTGCGGCGCGTCCACGCATCCCGGCGGCGGGGTGTGGGGCGCCAGCGGCCGATCGGTTGCTGCCGTCGTCGAGCACGACCTCCACCGCCGCGGTCGCCGCACCTGAGCTCCTAGCTCGTGGTCCGCATCACGTGGTTCCACACGAGCCGCGCGACGTGCTGGATCGTGTCGATGCCGTAGTCCTCGTAGGGCTGATGCTGGGTCAGGACCGCGATCTCGTAATGCCGATCGGTGCCGTGTACCCAGCCGATGCTGTTGACCGCCCACAGGTTGTGGTCCTCGCTGACCGGCAACCAACCGTTCTTGATCCCGACGGTGGCGGTCTTCGGCACGCCGCCGGTGATCCCCCAGCGCTGGTCGGCCTCGACATGCCGCATCAGCGTGCGCTGGAACTTGCGTCCGCCGTTTGTCAGCAGGTCGTTGTGATGCAGCAGAAGGCGGACCAGCGTGACCTGGTCCGACGCCGAGGTGGTGGTGAGACCCCAGTCGACGTTCGGTGTCGTCTGCTGCAGACCGACGTCGTTGTTATAGGCGTGCACTCCTGGCGCACCGCCGTCCTGGTTCCACAGGTCGGTCGCGGAGTCGTTGTTGCTGTTCTCGATCATCGACGTGGCGGTCTCACGCTGGTCCTCGGTGAGGTGACCGTCGGTCTTGTGCAGCAACGTCTCGAGGATGTCGACCTTGACGATGCTCGCGGTGCGGCCGCGCACCCGCGGGTGAACGACGATCAGCTTCTTCGCCACCCCGTCGTAGACCGCGACCGCGACCGAACCTTGACGTTGGTCGACGTAGTGCAGCAGCAGGCTGTGCAGTGACTTCGTCGCCGCCTCGACGTTCGCTGTGGAGGTCGGCGTTGGTGTGGAGCCGGATCCCGGATGCGACGGGTGCCGGTCGTGCGAGTGCGCCGGCAGGGTCGCCCACAGCACCGCCGCAATCGCGATGACGCCGACGACCGAGACCGTTCGGGTGAGCCGGCGCCGGCGGATCGTCGCTGCCTGCGTGTTCTTCATCGCGACCTCACCCCCGGTCCGCCAGGCCGAGCCGCTGGTAGATCTCGCGCGACGACGTCGAGCGGTTCAGGGTGATGAAGTGCAACCCGGGCGCCCCTTCGGACAGCAGCGTCTCGCACAGCTCGGTTGCCGCCTCGACACCGATCTCACGGACCGCGTCCGCATCGTCGGCCACCGCGCGAAGCCGGTCCGCGAGCTGCGCAGGGAGCGCCGCGCCGACCAGGACGGCGAACCGCTCGATCTGCGAGACATTCGTCACCGGCATGATTCCCGGCAGGATCGGGGTGTCGCAGCCCGCCGCGGCAACCCGGTCGCGCAGCCGGAGGTAGTCCTCGGCGCGGAAGAACATCTGCGTGATGGCGAAATCTGCCCCGGCCCGGCACTTCTCGACGAAGTACGCCGTGTCGGAGTCCAGGTCCGGCGACCGCGGGTGTTTCTCCGGGAAGGCCGCGACCCCGACGCAGAAGTCACCAGACTCCTTGACCAGACGCACCAGCTCGGCGGCGTAGGTCAGGCCAGCCGGATGCGCGGTCCACTCCCCCTGCGGGTCGCCGGGCGGGTCACCGCGCAGCGCGAGCACGTTGCGGATCCCGGCTGCGGCGTACTGCCCGACCACCCGGCGAAGCTCGGCCACCGAATGGTCGACCGCGGTGAGATGTCCCAGCGGTGTGAGCGTGGTCTCTGCCCCGATCCGCTCGGTGATCGACACGGTGTGGTCCCTGGTCGAGCCACCCGCACCGTAGGTCACCGAAACGAAGTTCGGATGCAACGGCTCGAGCTGGCGAAGCGCGTGCCAGAGGTGACGCTCGCCCTCGGGGGTCTTCGGCGGGAAGAACTCGAAGGAGTAGGACCGGTGGCCGCGGGCGAGCAGCTCGCGGATCGTCGTACGCGCCGCGGTCATGCGCTCGACCACGCGGGGCGCCGGTGCGGACATGGTCTTCAGTATTGACGATGGCCGACCGGTTCGCGGGCAGCGACGGACGTGGGAGATGCTCGACGGCATGGCCGCGGAGCTGCGCGATCGGATCGAGGACGCGCTGGTCGCCTTTCTCGAGCCGGCACGCGCGGAGATCGAAGCGATTGGTGCGGAACTCGAGCCGCTCGCCGAGGCCGCAGCCGACACCGTGCTCGGTGGCGGCAAGCGCCTGCGGCCGGCATTCTGCTACTGGGGCGCGCGAGCAGCCGGGCGTGCGGACGACGACGCGCTCGTGCGCGCGGCCGCGAGCCTGGAGCTTCTCCACGCGTGCGCGTTGGTGCACGACGACGTGATCGACCGCAGTGCCACTCGCCGTGGGAGCTCCTCGGCACACGAGCGGTTCGCACAGCTGCACTCCGAGCACCACTGGCGCGGCGATCCTGCGGAGTTCGGCCGGGCCACCGCCATCCTGCTCGGCGACCTCTTGCTGGTCTGGTCGGATGCCATGTTTGCAGCGAGCGGGCTCGACCCGACCGCGCTTGCCCGCGCAAGGCCGGTGGCGGAGCGGATGCGAACCGAGCTGATGGCCGGGCAGTATCTCGACATCGTCGAGCAGGCTCGAGGCGGCGGCTCGGTGGAGCGCGCGCTTCGCGTCGCGCGCTACAAGGCGGCGACCTACACCGTCGAGGGCCCACTTCATCTCGGCGCCGCGATCGGCGACGCGCAACCCGACACGATCGAGGCGCTCTCTGCGTATGGCGTACCGCTCGGCGAGGCCTTCCAGCTCCGCGACGACCTGCTCGGAGCGTTCGGGGATCCCGACGTGACCGGCAAGCCGGCAGGTGACGATCTGCGCGAAGGCAAGCGCACCGTCCTGATCGCACTGACCCTCGAGGCGGCATCACCGACCGGGCGCGCACTGCTCGAACGCGATCTCGGCAACCCGAACCTCGACGACGACGGAGTCTCCGCCCTGCTCGACGTCGTCTCTGCGACCGGCGCGGTCAAGACGATCGAGCACCTCATCACGACCCGGCTCGCGGCCGCGATCGATGCGTTGGCCACCGCCGACATCGACTCCGAGGCCAGAGTCGCGCTGGTGCAGCTCGCGAGCGCGGCGACGCGACGCGACGGCTGAGCGAAGCGCATGCGAACCGTGGTCGGGCGGACCGACCGTGTGGTCGTGGTCGGTGCCGGGCTCGGCGGACTCTCCGCAGCGTTGCGGCTGGCCGGCGCCGGTCGTCACGTCATCATCGTGGAACGCGAGCCGGTTCCCGGCGGGCGCGCGGGACGGCTCTTCCTCGGCGGCTACCGGTTCGACACCGGCCCCACTGTGCTCACCATGCCGCGGCTGATCGGCGATGCACTCGCGGCCGTCGGCGAGTCACTCGAGGACTGGCTGTCACTTCGCCGGCTCGACCCGGCGTACCGCGCGGTCTTCGCCGACGGCACGCAGCTCGATGTCCTCGCCGACGTCGACGCGATGGCAGAGCAGGTAGCGCAGGTCGCCGGTCCGCGCGACGCCGACGGCTACCGCCGGTTCGTGGGCTTCGCCAGCCGGCTCTACCACCTCGAGTGGGACCGCTTCATCGACCGCAACTACGACGGCGTTCGCGACATTGTCGGCGTCGATCTGGCCACGCTCGCAGTGCTCGGCGGCTTCCGCTCCCTGGCCGGCAAGGTCGCGACCTTCTTCGACGACGACCGGCTCCGCCGGATCTTCAGCTTCCAGGCGCTGTACGCCGGTCTTTCGCCGTACGACGCCAGGGCGCTGTACGCCGTCATCTCCTATCTCGACTGCGTCGATGGAGTGTGGTTTCCGGTGGGTGGCATCCACGCCGTTCCGAGCGCCCTTGCGGCAGCGGCAACGAAGCACGGTGTCGACATCCGCTACGGCGTCGAGGTCTCACGCGTCGAGCGGTCGGGCTCGCGCGCGGTTGCCGTGCACACCGCCGACGGAGACCGCATCGCGGCCGATGTCGTGGTGCTGAACGCGGACCTCCCGGTCGCGCGCAGGGACCTGCTCGGCCTGACCGCGGAGCCACGGCGGTGGCCGGCGATGCGTTACTCACCCTCATGCGTGGTGCTGCTCGCCGGCTCGACGCTGCCGCACGGCCGGCAGGTGCACCACACGATCCACTTCGGGGCGCCCTGGCGAGCCACGTTCAGGGAGCTCACTCGCGACCACTCCCTCCCGACCGAACCGTCCCTGTTGCTGAGCACACCGACGGTGACGGATCCCTCGCTCGCGCCGCCGGAGCGTTCGGTGCGCTACGTCCTCGTCCCGACGCCGAACCTGGACGGGCGGCTCGACTGGGACCGCATCGGCGGCCGCTTCCGGGACGAAACCGTCGCCAGGCTGGAGCGACTCGGCTACGCCGGGTTCGCGGACTCGATAGAGGTCGAGTCGATGATCACGCCGGCCGACTGGGCGCGGCTGGGCTATGAGCGGGGTACGCCGTTCGGGGCCGCGCACACGTTCGCCCAGACCGGCCCGTTCCGCCCGGGCAACCTCGCGTTCGACAATGTGGTGTTCGTGGGGTCAGGAACGCAACCGGGAATAGGGGTGCCGATGGTTCTCGTCTCGGGGCGGCTCGCGGCCGAGCGCATCGTCGGCGCCGCAGCCCGATGAGTCCGACGAGTCCAGTGGGTCCGATCAGTCCGATCGGAAGCCGCGAGCTCGATGCCGCCGGGATCGTCGATCCCGCTCTGCGGTCGTCGTACGCCGCCTGCCGTCGGATCAACGCCGCGCACGGCCGCACGTTCTACCTCTCGACCTTGTTGCTGCCCGCGGCGAAGCGCCCCGCGGTGCATGCGCTCTACGGCTTCGCCCGGCACGCCGATGACATCGTCGACGCGTTCAACCCCACCGCGAGCATCGAGCAGCGGGAACGCGAGCTGGCGCGATGGTCGGCGCGGTTCCTCGCCGGCGACGGCGACGGGCCGGTCTTACCGGCAGTTCTCGACACCATCGACCGCTACGCGATCCCGGTCCGTTACTTCGAGGACTTCCTGACCTCGATGCGGATGGACCTCGTGCAGAGCGAGTACCCGAGCTGGGACGACCTGCAGGACTACACCTACGGCTCCGCGGCGGTGATCGGCCTGCAGATGCTGCGCGTGCTCGGCACCGTTCCCGGAATGTCGGCCGCCGCCGCGCCGTACGCGCGAGATCTGGGAGTTGCGTTCCAGCTGACCAACTTCATCCGCGACGTCGGCGAGGACATCCGCCGGGATCGGGTGTACCTGCCGAAGGACGAGCTGGCGGCGTTCGGTGTGACGCGCGACGACCTCGCGCGCGGCGTGGTGTCGGCGGGATTCCGGCGGCTGCTCGCCTTTCAGATCGCCCGTGCCCGGGAGCTGTTGCGATCGGCGGAGCCGGGCATCAGGCTGCTCTCCCCACAGAGCCGAGAGTGCGTCCTGCGCGCCCGGATCCTGTACGGCGGGATTCTCGACGCGGTCGAGGCCGCTGACTACCGCGTGCTCGACCGACGGGTCAGCGTCGGGCTCGCACGACGGGCTGCCGTCGTCGTGCCCGGTCTGGTCCGCGCTCGGCGGGACCGCCGGCGCTAGGACACGCCTCGGCGCCCCCACCATGTCCACCACGCCAAGGTCTGCAGCACGAGCGAGAAGCCGAACAGCAGGTCCTCCACCGGCGCGTAGACGAAGCGCCAGCCAATGATCTCGGACGACGAGTAGACCACCAGGCGCTGGCCGGTGAGGATGCCGTTGACCAGAAGCTGGAAGCAGAAGATCACGGCGTACGACGCCCAGAACAGCTTGCGCCGCAACAGGTTCGTGCGCAGGACGCCGAGGTCGAGGGTCATCGCGAAGACGACGCCCAGCACCGCGGCCGCCGTGTAGGTCACGGCTCGTCGCCCGTCCGCCACGACGGACGCAGCCGGCGAACCGCTTCCATCGTCAGGACCGCGCACGTCGGGATCACGAGGAAGAACACCAGCTCCTCCACCGGGAGATCGCCGATGTGCGCGCCGGTCAGATGCCGGTAGGACCAGTCATGCGCGTGAATGGCGAGCACGTCCCAGGTGACGAAGACGGCAAGCACCGGCATCAAGGTGGCGACCAGCCGACGCCAGCGGCGGTAGACCCGTGCGCCGATGACGACCTCGAGCGGCAAGGTCACGACCACGCACCCGGCCATGACCGCGAGGTAGCGCATCAGCGCCGCAACCGAGCGGCGAGCGATGCCGCCGCCGCGCCCGGGTCGTCGGCGTCGGTGATCGCCCGGACCACCACGATGCGGGTCGCACCCGCCGCCAGTACCTGGTCCAGGTTGCCCTCGTCGATCCCGCCGATGGCGAACCACGGACGATCCGTTACCGACGATGCCGCGTGCTCGGTCAGTGGCAGACCGGGCGCCGGCCGGCCGGGCTTCGTCGGCGTGGGCCAAGTCGGTCCGACGCAGAAGTAGTCGACGCCGGCCTGCGCCCGTGCCTCGTCCACTTCGGCAACGGCGTGGGTGGAACGCCCGATCACGATGTCGTCGCCCAGGAGGTCACGGGCGATGCCGACCGGCAGGTCGTCCTGACCGAGATGCAGCACATCGGGTTGTACGGCGTACGCAATGTCGGCGCGGTCGTTGACGCTGAACAGTGCGCCGTGCCGGCGCGCCGCCGCCGCGAAGACCTCGGCGGCCTCGATCTCCTGGCGCGCCTCCATCCCCTTCTCGCGTAGCTGCACGATGTCGACCCCGCCGCCGAGCACGGCGTCGAGGAACTCGGGCAGGTCGCCTTGCCGGCTGCGCGCATCGGTGCACAGGTACAGGCGCGCGTCCGCGAGCCGCGCACGCCGTTGCGCTCCGGTCATCGGCCGGTCAGAACGCCAACGTCATCGCGCGACGCTTCACTGCGTGGTGCATGCCCGCGGCCATGACATCGACCGGGCGGCCGGGAAGCGACGGCTCGTCGGTCAGCATCCATCGCATGGCCTCCTCGGGTGAGTACCCGGCATCGGCAAGCACCGTCAGCGCGCCCATCAGTCCTTTGAGCAGCACGCCCTCGTGCACGAACTCCACCGGCACGCACTTGACCGGCGGCACGCCGCGCTCGATCGCCACGAGCCGTCGCTCGCGGATCCAGTCGCGCACCTTGGACAACGGCTCGTCCAGTGCTTCGGCAAGGTCAGGAAGGGTGAGCCACCCGGAGGCGAGATCCTCGAGGTCCACGCCTGCAGCGTAATTCGCCCCGGGCGTACTCTGGACAGCGCACGGGAGTCCGCGAGGGCTGAGAGGGTGGCGCGGCCACCGACCGTTGAACCTGATCCGGGTCATGCCGGCGAAGGGAGCTGGAGGCCAACCGATGATCGACCGGCAAGTGTCGACCGATGTCGCGGTGGTCGGCGGAGGTGTCATCGGGCTGACCTGCGCGTGGCGGCTCGCACAGCGCGGTCTGCGGGTCTGTGTCATCGACCCGGCGCCGGCCGCGGCCTCGTCCCGCGCCGCCGCCGGGATGCTCGCGCCGATCAGCGAGGTGACGTACGGCGAGCTCGCCGTCCTCGAGTTCGGCAAGGCCGCACTCGAGGGCTATCCGCAGTTCGTCGCCGAGCTGGAGGCGGACAGCCGACAGGTGGTCGGGCTGCGCAAGGACGGCACGATGATCGTCGCGACCGATGCCGGCGATCGCGAGATGCTCGGCGAGCTGCACGCCTTCCAGACCAGGCTCGGCCTGTCCGCGACCATGCTCACGTCCGCCGAGTGCCGGACGCGCGAACCCATGCTCAGCCCCGCCGTTCGTTGCGGCCTGGTCGTCGAGAGCGACTACTCGGTCGACAACCGCCGGGTCTGCGCGGCCTTGCTCGGCGTACTCGAGGGGGTCGGCGTCGAGCTGGTCGGGCAGCGAGTGGCAGAGGTCGAGACGACCGGCGGCGCGGTGAGCGGCGTCGGGCTCGATGACGACCGCCGGATCGCTGCGCCCGCCGTAGTGCTCGCCGCCGGACCGTGGTCAGGGACGATCGCCGGGCTGCCGCCTTCCGCGCAGCCCCCGGTTCGACCGGTCAAGGGTCAGATCCTGCGCATGCGTGCGGACGACCCGGCGGTGCTGCCGTCGGGCAGCATTCGTGGCCTGGTGAACGGCCAGGAGGCCTACTTCGTCCCGCGCGCCGACGGTGAACTCGTGGTCGGTGCGACCGTCGAAGAGGTCGGTTTCGACACCACGGTTCGTGCCGGCGCGATCCGCGAGATCCTTCGCGACGCCCGAGCAATCATCCCCGCGGTCGACGAGCTCGAGCTGGCGGAGATCAGCGTCGGCTTGCGACCGGGCTCACCGGACAACGCGCCGGTGATCGGACGTACCGAGATCGATGGGCTGGTGGTCGCAACCGGGCACTACCGCAACGGCATCCTCATGGCGCCGCTCACCGCGGACCTCGTCGCCGCGCTCGTGACCGACACCGCGACCGAGACCGACAACGAACTGCTGCGGGTGGTCGAGCCCAGCCGCTTCCACGAGATCGCGACACCGGCATGAGCGCGGTGACCGTGAACGGCGCCGGCCGCGAGCTGCCGCCGGGGACGACGGTGAGCGACATCGTCGGTTCGCTCACGGTGAGTCCGGAGGGTTGCGCGGTGGCGGTCAACGAATCCGTCGTGCCGCGCAGCGACTGGCCGGCGTACGTCGTCGAGCCCGGGGACCGGGTCGAGGTCCTGACCGCAGTGCAGGGCGGGTGATCGCGATGGATGACCCGTTCGTCATCGCCGGCACCGAGCTGTCCTCGCGGCTGCTGATGGGCACCGGCGGCGCCACCAGTCTCGAGGCGCTCGAAGCCGCGCTCGTCGCCAGCGGCACCGAGCTCACCACTGTCGCGATGCGGCGGATCGACCCTGCCGCGCGCGGCTCGATCCTCGATGTCGTCCGCCGGCTCGGCATCCGCGTGCTCCCCAACACGGCCGGCTGCGCTACGGCGGCGGAGGCCCTGCTGACCGCGAGACTTGCCAGGGAGGCACTCGAGACGCACTGGGTCAAGCTCGAGGTGATCTCCGACGAGCATGCGCTGCTGCCCGACCCGGTCGAGCTGCTGACCGCCGCCGAGCAGCTGGTCAACGACGGGTTCGTGGTCCTTCCCTACACGAACGACGACCCGGTCCTGGCGGCGCGGCTCGAAGCCGCGGGCTGCGCTGCGGTCATGCCGCTCGGCGCCCCGATCGGGTCCGGGCTGGGCATCCGCAACCCGCACAACATCGAGATGATCGTTGCGGACGCCTCCGTCCCGGTGATCCTCGACGCCGGCATCGGTACGGCGAGCGACGCCGCGCTTGCCATGGAGCTCGGCTGCGACGGCGTACTCGTCGCGTCGGCAATCACGCGGGCGCAGGAACCGGTGCTGATGGCCTCCGCCATCGCTCGCGGGGTCGAGGCCGGACGGCTCGCCGCCCGCGCCGGCCGGATCCCCCCGCGCCGGCATGCCCAGGCCTCCTCGCCGGTGGAAGGAACAATGTCGCGGCCCTGAACCTCTGGCGGATCGGCCGCGTTTGGTCGACAGTAGGGGTTGGCTTCCCCTGTGCCGAGGGAGGCGAACGATGCCCGTGAACGCCAGCGGGGTCACCGATGCGGTTGACCGACTCGAGAACGCCGGCACTCTCGACCCCGTGGTCGCCGCGGTCCGCACGGTGGTCCGTTCGGCGCTGCGCCGCCAGTCGGTTCGCGACGCGCTGCACGGGGTCTGGCTCGGCCATCCCCTGCACCCGGTGCTGACCGACGTACCGATCGGTGCGTGGACCTCGGCCGGTGTGCTCGACGCCATCCCGGGCTCGGGTGGCGCGGCATCCGCAATGATCGCGACCGGCTGCGCCGCCTATGTCCCGACCATCCTCGCCGGCTGGGCGGACTGGGCCGAGCTGCACGAGCAGCAGCAACGGGTCGGGCTCGTGCACGCGGCCACCGGCGCCATCGCATTCAGCTGCTACGCGGCGTCGCTCGCTGCCCGGGCGCGCGGGCGGCACGCGCGTGGCAAGGTCTGGTCGTACGCCGGCCTCGCGCTGGTGTCGGTCACGGGCTATCTGGGTGGGCACCTAGCCTTCCGGCAAGCAGCGGGAGTGAACCACTCCGAGGCGATCCCGCACGTCTTCCCCGACGGCTGGCACTCGATCGGGCACCTCGAGGACCTTCCCGACGGCGCCCTGGTCCAGCGCGCGGTGGAAGGCATCGCGCTGGTCGCTGTGCGCAGAGGGCGACATGTCGACGTGCTGGCCGATACCTGCCCGCATCTCGCCGGCATGCTGTCGGAGGGCAGCTTCGCCGCCAAGGACGGGCAGGGCTGCGTGGTGTGTCCCTGGCACGGCTCGACGTTCCGGCTCTCGGATGGCGCAGTCGTGCACGGCCCGGCGACCGCGCCGGTGCCGCGGTTCGCGACCCGGATCGTCGACGGCGACGTAGAGGTCAGCCGAGCCGGCGCTTGATCGGACCTGGCAGGCCGTTGACCACCTCGAGCGGCGCCTCACCAGCGGTCGCACGCCGCACGTTGTCGACCACCGAGCTGATCAGCCGCCCCATCGCCTCACGGGTCGCGGCCGCCGCATGCGGTGAGAGCAGGATCCGGTCCTCCTCGCGCAGCGGCGAGCCGTCGGCGAGCGGCTCGGTCGCGTAGACGTCCAGAGCGGCGCCGGCGAGCGCGCCGCTGCGAACAGCGGCGAGCAGCGCGTCCTCACTCAGCAGACCGCCACGCGCCGCGTTGACGACGAACGCGCCCGGCGGCAGCAGCGCGAGCTGTGCCGCACCGAACATGCCCCTGGTCTGCTCGGTCAGCGCGACCACGATGACCAAGACGTCCGAGCGGCGCAGCAGCTCGTCAAGCTCCATCCACGGGGCGCCGCCGGCCGCGGCGGGCTCCCGTTTCGTGCGGCTCCAGTGCGCGACGTCGCAACCGAGGGCTGCGAACCTGGTGGCGCACTCGCGGCCGATCAGGCCCATGCCGACGATGCCGACCCGGCGGCCGAACAGCTCACCACCGCCGCGGGCCGGGATCTCGAACTGCGGCCAGCGCCCGGCACGCACCTCGCTGTCCCCCCACGCCAACGAGCGCATCGCGGCGAGCGCGGCACCGAGACACCACTCAGCGACGCTCACGGCATTCGCGCTGCCGGAGTTCGCGACCGGGATGCCGGCCGCCGTACATGCGGGTACGTCGATGCAGTCGACGCCCGAGCTCGGCTGCTGGACGAACGCCAGCCGTGGCGCGTGCTCGACCACCTCCGCCGTCACTCGCAGGGCGCCGTTCCAGTCGCCGAAGACGACCTCGGCGGACTCGCAGACCTCGAGTACGCCGGCCGGTGTGCGCTCGCGGGGCACAACGATGTCCAGCGGCAGGCCCGCGAACAGCGCCTCGATCCCCTGACGCTCCAGCGGCGGGAGCGCGAGCATCGTCCACGGATCGGAGCCGGCCATACGGCCGATCCTGCCAGACACGCCACTTCGTCACATCCGTAACACTTGTCACACCCGTCACAGGACGACTACCGTGACCGGTCATGGCGCTCTTCGGCCGGCCCGTCCGCGCGCTCGCTGTCCCGATCGCGCTCGCCGCGGTCATCACCGGCTCCGCGTCCGCGGTCGCGCTGATCCGCGTGCACCCCGGCGACACCCTGTCCGCGATCGCGCTGCGCTACCACACCACGGTCGCGCGGCTGGTCGCGCTGAACCACCTGCCCGGCGACGGCGACCTCATCTACGCCGGACAGGAGCTCAAGGTGCCGGGCTCGGGGCCGGCTCACGCGAAGACGCACGTCGTGTTCCACACCGTCGTTGCCGGCGACACCCTCGACGGGCTCGCGGCCCGCTACCACGTCAGCCCGGCAGCGATCGCGCGCCGCAACCATCTGGGGTCCTCGACCGTCGTGGTGCTCGGCGCCCGGCTGGCGATCCCGCAGCGGGTCGCTACGCACCGCTCGCGGCTCGGGTCGCTTGCCACCCGCCCGGAGCCTTCCCAGGACCAGATCGCCGAGATGATCCGCGCCACGGCGGCGAAGTGGCGGCTGGACCCCGCCCTGGCGCTCGCGATCTCATGGCAGGAGTCGGGGTGGAACATGCGGGAGATCTCCCCGGTGGGGGCGATCGGCGCCATGCAGGTCATGCCCGCCACCGGCGTCTTCCTGTCCGACGACGTCCTGCACCGCCGGCTCGACTTGGGGGACGCGCAGGACAACGTCACCGCCGGCGTCGCGATGCTCTCGCTGCTCACCCATGAGGCGAGCTCGACCTCGCAGGCCGTGGCGGGGTACTACCAAGGTCTCCAGTCGGTCCGCGAGCACGGAATGTTCGCCGCTACCAAGCAGTACGTCGCCGACGTCATGTCGCTGCGCGCGCACTACCTGCAATGAGCGCGAAAACGGGCCGAGATCACCGGTTCGGCGCCGGTCATGCCTGACCGCCGGCTTCAGGTCCGCCACCTAGACTCGTGGTAATGGACGCGACGCTGAGCGACCCGATGGTCGGTCGGCTACTCGAAGGGCGCTACGCCGTCGAGGCGTTCATCGCGCACGGCGGAATGGCGTCCGTCTACCTCGCCACCGACACCCGGCTGGATCGGCGCGTGGCGGTCAAGGTCCTGCACGCCCACCTGTCCGACGATGCCGAGACGCTCGCGCGGTTCGAACGCGAGGCACGCTCCGCGGCCCGCCTGTCCAGCCCGGATGTCGTCGCCGTCTACGACCAGGGCACCGACAACGGCCGCGCCTACCTGGTCATGGAGTTCGTCCCGGGGTCCAACCTCCGGCAGGTCATGCGGGACCGGGGTCGGCTCAGTCCGGCCGAGGCGGTCGCGGTCATGGACCACGTGCTCTCGGCGCTCGCCACCGCGCACGCGGCGGGGCTCGTGCACCGCGACGTCAAGCCGGAGAACGTCCTCGTGACGGTTGACGGCCGGGTGAAGGTTGCCGACTTCGGGCTGGCCCGAGCGGTCGCCGGCACGACGGTCACGACCACCGGTTCGGTGCTGCTCGGCACTGCGGCGTACCTCGCGCCCGAGCAGTTCGAGCATGGCCACGCGGACGCTCGTTCGGACGTGTACTCGGCCGGCATTCTGTTCTTCGAGCTGCTGACCGGGCGCCCTCCGTTCCAGGCCGACAGCGCCTACGCACTGCTGAAGCAGCACGCCAACCAGGACATCCCCGCACCGAGCAGCCAGGTGTCCGGGATCCCGCCGCAGCTCGATGCGCTGGTCACCTGGGCGGCGTCGAGGGATCCGCGGCAGCGACCCGCTGACGCGGGCGAGCTGCACGCCTCGTTGCTCGATGTGCGAGACCGGCTGGGACTGCACGGCGCGGTCCCCGCGATGCCGATGACCTCGACGACGCGGGTGCTCACTCCGAACGGTGCGCGGCCCAACGACCTCACCCGGCCGGTGCCGTCCGGCCGCCCCACCTCGCCCGGACGGCCGCCGAAACGTCCCGCGGTCGCGACCGCGCCGCGCCGCCGCCGCCGGCGTGGACTGATCGCGACCGCGCTCGTTGCGGTAATCGCCGTACTCGCCGCGGTGCTCGGCTGGTGGCTCGCGGACGGCCGGTACACCCACGCACCGAATGTCCTGCGGCTGACCAGGTCCGCCGCCGAGGCGAAGCTGAAGTCGGCCGGTCTGCACTACCGGTGGTTGTCTTCGGTGCACAGCGCGACGATCGCCTCCGGCCTGGTCGCCGGCGAGTCGCCGAGCGGGCGGATCGAGCACGGCGGAACCGTGTCGCTGCAGCTCTCGTCCGGCCCGGTCCAGCACCAGTTGCCCTCGGTCCGCGGCGAGTCGGTGTCCGAGGCGACCGCGGCGCTCAACGCGCTGCAGATCAAGGTCTCCGGCATCGAGCACCACTTCAGCTCGGTGCCGAAGGGCAATGTGGTCGGGACCCACCCGCCGTCGGGGAAGACCGTCGACGCGGGATCGAGCGTCACGTTGATCGTCAGCAAGGGCCAGCAGATGGTTCAGGTGCCGCCGGACACGAACATGTCCGCGGCGGACGCCCGCAACGCATTGAAGGACGCCGGCTTCCAGATCAACGCGACCCAGGCGTACAGCTCGACCGTGCAGAAGGGCTGGATCATCTCCTCGGACCCGACTGCCGGCACGTCGGCGGTCAAGGGCTCGACGGTCACGATCGTCATCTCGCGCGGGCCGAAGCTGTTCCCCGTGCCAGACGTGGACGGCGACTCGATCAGCGACGCGGTCAAGGCGATCCATCAGGCCGGCTTCAACCCGGACCCGCGTCAGGTGCTGCCCGGCGGTCCCGGCCGGGTGCTGCGCTACAGCCCGTCGAGCCCGCAGGCCAAGGGAACGACGATCGTCCTGTACTACTTCTAAGCGGGCCGACCAGGACCGGGTGCAGCCGCAGAGAGGCCGTGATGCACGAGACCGAGCCTGCTCCGGTCGAGATCCATGAGATCACCTTCGACGCCCTTGATCCCTTCACCCTTGCGACGTTCTGGTCGCAGCTGCTGGATCGGCCGATCCGCCCCGGAGACTCGGCCGGCGACGACTCGGTCCTCGTGCTCGAACGTTCGGGCCAGCCGGGCTTGCTGTTCATGCGGGTACCGGAGTCGAAGACGGTGAAGAACCGCATGCATCTCGACCTGTGGCCAACGCTCAGTGTCCGGGACACGCAGGTCGAACGCGCGGTGTACCTCGGTGCCGAGGTAGTCGCCGACCACCGTCGACCCGACGGCCCGGGTTGGGTGGTCTTCGCCGACCCCGAGGGCAACGAGTTCTGCATCGGGAGCAGCCGCGCCGAACGCGATGCGCGACGGGGCCGACAAGCCAAGGGCTGAGGCTCACCGGGCCGAACGGTATTCACGCGGCGGTTTCGGTGGGTGGGTCGGTGGGGGTGGGGTAGCTGGCGGGTGGCTGTCGCGTGGTGTAGCCGAGGGGGCTGGTCCAGATCGTGGTCTGGTCGGGCTGGGTGTGTGAGGTCCAGTGTTTCTTGGTTTTCATCTGGTGGTGCATGCGGCACAGGCTGCGCAGGTTGCAGGTCGCGGTGATCCCGTGGTCGGTCCATTCCTGGTCGTGGTCGATGTCGCAGTGCCGGGCGGGGCGGGAGCAGCCGGGGAACCGGCAGGTCCGGTCCCGGGCGGTGATGATCCGCCGTAGCTGTGTGCT
>DATJSI010000087.1 GCA_035504215.1 Mycobacteriales bacterium | reverse complement strand
TGTAGTAGCGGACGCCCGCAACCCAGCCGTCCATGTAGATCGTGACCGGCGGGATGTCCTGGCCACCGAACGTTCCGACCTTGCCGGACTTGCTCATCGCAGCCGCGAGGTAGCCACCGAGGAACGCGTCCTGGTTGGTCTCGTAGGTCAGGCCCAGGATGTTGCTGATGTTCGGCGAGTAGCTGAAGTCGACGATCGCGAACTTCTGCGACGGGTTCTTCTTCGCCGCCTTCTCGGTCGCGTTCGCCATGTCGAAGCCGACCGTGATGATGATGCCGCAGTGCCGGCCCATCAGCGTGTTGATGTTCGGCGTGTAGTCACTCGTCGAGTTCGACTGCAGGTAGGTGTAGGTCAGGCCGGGCACCTTCTGCGCCGCGACCTTGAGCCCGGCGTACGCCGAGGCGTTGAACGAGCGGTCGTTGATGCCGCCGGTGTCCGTGACCTCGCAGGCGAGGAACTTGCTCGAAGACGGCGAGGACGCCGCCGCCGCCGGGCTGCTGGCCGCGGGCGAGCTCGACGAGCCGCCGCCGCTGCCGGTCGACGTACCGCCACATGCCGCCGCGATGACGGCGACCACGGCAAACAGACCAGTGAGTGCGAACCAGCGGGTTCGCCCGCGAACGTCGTTGTCCTGAGACCTCACCAATTCCTCCTTCGAGGGCCCATCCGGTAGTGCAGTCCCCTCGACCGCACGCGGTTCTGGCTCGGTTTGGGCGCACCAACACCAGCGGCCACGTCCCGTGGTTGGTCGGTGACCATACACCCCGCCGGTGGACAGAGACAGGTCACAGTTGAATGAACACACCGCCGCGTCGCCGGGTCGGTCCCGATTGCCCGGATGCTGCCGTCCGATCACCCGATGACGCCGGCCGACTGCGGTAGCGTCGCGCAGCGTGACGGCGACCGACCTCGACACTTTTGCGGCGGCTGAGGCGGCCGCGTCCGAGCTCGCCGAGCGGACCGGCGTCGACCGCCACCAGGTCGCCGTCGTGCTGGGATCGGGCTGGCAGGACGCGGCGGACACCCTCGGCGAGCTCCGATCCGAGGTGGTCACCACCGATCTGCCCGGTTTCGTCCCGCCGACCGTGGCGGGTCACCAGGGTCGCGCCCGGTCGGTCGAGATCTCCGGTACGCCGGTGCTGGTCCTCGTCGGGCGCGTGCACCTCTACGAGGGCCGCTCACCGGCCGAGGTCGTGCACCCGGTGCGGATGGCGGTGCTCGCCGGTGCTGGCGTGGTGATCCTCACCAACGCCGCGGGCGGCATCGACCCGGCGTACCGGGTCGGGCAGACCGTCCTCATCCGCGATCACCTCAACCTCACCGGTCGTTCGCCGCTGGGCGGGCCGCCGCCTCCGGTGCGCTACGGCCCGCGGTTCGTCGACCTGACCGACTGCTGGTCGCCGCGCCTGCGTGCGCTCGCTCGAGCGGTCGACCCGGGGCTGGTCGACGGCGTCTACGCAGCGCTGAACGGCCCGCACTACGAGACGCCGGCCGAGATCTCGATGCTGCGGACCGCCGGGGCCGACCTGGTCGGGATGTCCACGGTGCTCGAGGCGATCGCGGCTCGGCATCTGTCCGCCGAGGTTCTCGGGCTCTCGCTCGTCACCAACGCGGCGGCAGGGGTGACCGGAGAACCGCTCGCGCACGGGGAGGTGCTCGAGGCGGGCGCGGCGGCCGCCCCCGGGCTCGCCCGGCTGATCTCCGACGTGATCACCCGGCTGTGACGCCGGCCGACGTCCCGGCCGGCCTGCGTGCCGAGGTCGAGGCGTGGGTCGGAAGCGATCCCGACCCGCAGACCCGCATCGAGCTGACCGGCTTGCTCGAGGCCGGGGACACCGACGCCATCGAGGCCCGGTTCGCCCACCCGCTCGCGTTCGGTACGGCGGGCCTGCGCGGCGAGCTCGGCGGCGGACCGGCCCGGATGAACCGCCTCGTGGTCCGGCGCACGACCGCGGGGGTCGCCCGGTGGGTGAGCGACCGCGGGGCTGATGCGGCGGCCGCGGGCGTCGTCGTGGGGCGGGACGCGCGGCACGGCTCGGCGACGTTCGCCGCCGACACGGTCGATGTCCTCGTGGCGCTCGGCGTCACGCCGCACGTGATCGAGGAGGCACTGCCGACGCCGATCACCGCCTTCGCGGTGCGCCACCTGGGCGCGGCCGCCGGCATCGTCGTCACCGCGAGCCACAACCCGGCCGCCGACAACGGGTACAAGGTCTACGCCGGCGACGGCTCGCAGATCATCCCGCCCGACGACCGGCTGATCGCCGAGGCGGCGGCCGCTGCCGACGTACCGGCTCCGGACCCGGAAGCCGCGGCCGCGGTGCCCGGGATCGCCGGGCAGATCCTGCCGGCGTACCGGGCAGCGGTGCTCGGAATGCTCGACCCGGCGGCGCCACGAGAGCTGCGGATCGCCTACACGCCCCTGCACGGGGTCGGCGGCAAGGTGACGCCCGGCCTGCTGGTCGAGGCCGGGTTCGAGCCGCCTCGGGTCGTTGCCGAGCAAGCCGAGCCCGATCCGGACTTTCCGACCGTGCCGTTCCCGAACCCTGAGGAGCCGGGCGCGCTGGACCTGGCGATCGCCCTCGCCGAGTCAGCGGGCGCTGACATCGTCATCGCCAACGACCCTGATGCCGACCGGCTGGCGGTGGCGGTGCCGGGGCGCGACGGTCGGTGGCGGGCCTTGACCGGTGACGAGCTCGGCATCCTGCTCGCGGACCGGCGGATCGAGGTGACCGAAGGGCCCGGCCGGCTGGTCGCGACGACGGTGGTGTCGTCCTCGATGCTCTCGAAGCTCGCCGCCGACACGGGCGTCGCCTACGAGGAGACCCTGACCGGCTTCAAGTGGATCGCACGCGCTGCTCGCAACCGCCCGGGGTATCACCTGGTCTTCGGCTACGAAGAAGCGCTCGGTTACACGATCGGCGATGTCGTCGCGGACAAGGACGGGATGAGCGCCGCGCTCGTGGTCGCGGAGATGGCCGCGATCGCCCGCGCGCGGGGCGGCAGCCTGCTCGACCGGTTGGACGAGCTGTCCGCGCGGCTCGGCGTCCACCTGACCAGCCAGTGGTCCCGGCGCGCTGAAGGCCCGGACGGCATCCAGACGCTGGCCGCGGTGGTGGACTCATGGCGGCGCGAGCCACCGACCGAGCTCGGCGGGCACGCGGTCACAGAAGTGATCGATCTCGCAAAGGGTGACCGTGGCCTGCCGCCGACCGACGGGCTGGTCGTGCGGCTCGGGCCGCACGGCAGGGTCGTGCTGCGGCCGAGCGGCACGGAGCCGAAGCTCAAGGCCTACCTGGAGGTCAGCACCGAGCCGACCGGCATGGCCGGGCTCGCGGCGGCTCGGGCAGAGGCGGCAGTACGCCTCGAGGCGCTGCGCGCCGACGTCGCCACGCGCTGCTCCTGACTCCGCCTCTCGGCGGCGGCGAGTCGGCCTCCGCTCAGGTCTTGGTGCTGGCCCGCGCGTTGACGGCCGGGATCACCTGATCGCCGTACGCCGCGAGGGTTGCGCCCTTCGCGTCGTGCTGGAGGTACAGCGCGAACTGGTCGACGCCGAGCGACCGCAGCTGCTCGAGCTGCGCGATCTGCGCGTCGACCGGGCCGAGCAGGCAGAACCGGTCGATCACCTCGTCCGGTACGAAGTCGGTGTGCTCGCTGCCGGCCTTGCCGTGCTGGTTGTAGTCGTAGCCCTGCCGGCCGGCGATGTAGTCGGACAGCGCCTTCGGCACGGCCGCGCCGTCGGCGCCGTACCTCGCGACGATGTCCGCGACGTGGTTGCCGACCATTCCCCCGAACCATCGGCACTGGTTGCGGGCGTGGTCCAGGCCGGTGTCCGAACCATCCGTGACGTACGCCGGGGCGGCGACGCAGATCGTCAGGTCGTCGGGGTTGCGGCCGGCCGCCTCTGCAGCGGTCCGCACTGCCTGGATCGACCAGGCCGTGATGTCGGGGTCGGCGAGCTGCAGGATGAAACCGTCGCCGACCTCGCCGGCGAGCGCGAGCGCCATCGGCCCGTAGGCAGCGACCCAGATCGGAAGCTGCGAGCCGGCGCCCCAGGGGAACTGCAGCCGGCTGCCCTTGTAGTCCGCCTGCCCGCCGTTGGCCAGCGGCCGGATCACCTCGATCGCCTCGCGCAGCGTCTTGAGCGACACCGGTGCGCCGTTGATGACGCGAACCGCCGAGTCGCCCCGGCCGATCCCGCACACGGTCCGGTTGCCGAACATGTCGTTGAGGGTCGCGAACAACGACGCGGTGACGGTCCAGTCCCGCGTGGCGGGGTTCGTGACCATCGGGCCGACCTTCATCCGATGGGTCGCGGAGAGCACCTGGCTGTAGATGACGAACGGCTCCTGCCACAGCAGGTGCGAGTCGAAGGTCCACATGTGCGTGAAGCCGTACTGCTCGGCCTCACGAGCAAGGTCGACCACCCGCCACGCGGGCGGGTCGGTCTGCAGTACGACGCCGAAGTCCATGAGCTTTGGTGTCCCGTCTCTAGATGAGGTTCTGGGACAGGCCGCGCTTCACGAACTGGCCGTGCGACTTGTCGCCCGTGTAGTTGCCGTCGTCGACGATGACGCGACCGCGCGACATCACGACGTCGACGTGCCCGTCGATCTCGTAGCCCTCCCACGCGGAGTAGTCCATGTTCATGTGGTGGGTGCGGCCCTCGCCGATGCCGATGCTGGTGTGGCCGTTCGGGTCGTAGACAACGATGTCGGCGTCGGCGCCCGGGGCGATCACGCCCTTGCGGCCGTACAACCCGAACATCCGCGCCGGCGACGCACAGCAGACGTCGACCCAGCGCTCCAGCGAGATCCGGCCGTCGACGACACCTTGGTAGAGCAGGTCGATCCGGTGCTCGACCGAGCCGATGCCGTTGGGGATCTTCGCGAAGTTGCCGATCCCCATCTCCTTCTGGTCCTTCATGCAGAACGGGCAGTGGTCGGTCGACACGGTGGTGACGTCGCCGGTGCGGAGGTAGCGCCACAGCTCGTCCTGGTGGCCCTCGGCGCGCGACCGCAGCGGCGTCGAGCACACCCACTTCGCACCCTCGAAGCCCGGCGCACCGAGGTTCTCCTCGAGCGAGAGGTAGAGGTACTGCGGGCAGGTCTCGCCGAAGACGTTCTGCCCGGCGTTGCGCGCCTCGGCGATCCGCTCGAGCGCCTGCTTCGCCGAGACGTGAACGACGTACAGCGGAGCCCCGGTCATGTCGGCGAGCATCACCGCACGGTGGGTCGCCTCCTGCTCGGTCTGCCAGGGCCGCGTCACGCCGTGGTAGTACGGCGCGGTCTCGCCGCGGGCCAGCGCCTGCTGCACGAGTACGTCGATCGCCGAACCGTTCTCGGCGTGCATCATGATCAGCCCGCCGTTGCCGGCCGCGGCCTGCATCGCCTGGACGATCTGGCCGTCGCTGGAGAGGAACACGCCGGGATACGCCATGAAGAGCTTGAAGCTGGTGACACCTTCGTCGATCAGGGCGTCCATCGCCTTCAGCGAGTCGTCGTCGACCTCGCCGATGATCTGGTGGAACGCGTAGTCGATCGCGCAGTTGCCGCCGGCCTTGTCGTGCCAGAGCGCGAGCTGGTCCAGCACTCTCTGACCGTGCGCCTGCACGACGAAGTCGACGATCGTCGTCGTACCACCCCATGCCGCGGCGCGAGTGCCGGTCTCGAAGGTGTCCGAGGCGTAGGTCCCGCCGAACGGCATCTCCATGTGCGTGTGACCGTCGACGCCGCCCGGGATGACGTACTTCCCGGACGCGTCGATCACCCGCTCCGCGGAGGCGGCCAGGTCGCCGAGCGCGCCCGACCCCGGCGCGAGGACCGCGGCGATCCGCTCGCCGTCGACGAGGACGTCCTGCTCGGCCGAGCCGGTCGAGCTGACCACCGTGCCGCCCTTGATGAGAACGGTCACGGTGCGCTCGTCTTCGTGTAGGAGTCGGGGCGCCGGTCGCGGTAGAACTGCCAGTCGTTGCGCGCGTGCAGGATCTCGTCGAGGTCGAGGTCCCGGATCACCAGCTCCTCCTGGTCGGTCGACGCGACGTCACCGACGTAGGTGCCGCGCGGGCCGACGAAGTAGCTCGACCCGTAGAACTTCACCGCTTCGTCGCCGAACTCCTCCGACTCGATCCCGATCCGGTTGTTGGCGGCGATGAAGTACTGGTTGGCCGCGGCCGCGGCCGGCTGCTCGATCTCCCACAGCCGGTTCGACAGTCCGGGCTTGGTCGCGGACGGGTTGAACACGATCTGGGCGTTGTTCAGCCCGAGCTCGCGCCAGCCCTCGGGGAAGTGCCGGTCGTAGCAGATGTAAACGCCGACCCGGCCGACCGCGGTGTCGAACACCGGATAACCGAGATTGCCGGGCCGGAAGTAGAACTTCTCCCAGAACTGCGGCAGGTGCGGGATGTGGTGCTTGCGGTAGCGGCCGAGCAGGCTGCCGTCGGCGTCGATCACCGCCGCGGTGTTGTAGTACTCCCCCTCGTTGGCGACCTCGTAGATCGGCAGCACGATGACCAGGCCGAGCTCCTTGGCGAGGGCCTGGAAGCGCTCGGTCGTCGGCCCGGGGATCGGCTCGACGTAGGAGTAGTACTTCTGGTCCTGGACGATCCCGAAGTACGGCCCGTAGAACAGCTCCTGGAACCCGATGATCTGTGCGCCGGCGGCGGCAGCGTCGCGAGCCAGCGCTTCGTGACGCTTGATCATCGTGTCCTTGTCACCGGTCCAGGCGACCTGGGTAATGGCAGCTTTGACAACACTCATCCGCGCATCTTCCCCTCACCACCCGCCCGGCTTCAAACCCGGCGACCCACCCACGCTCTTCCGTGAGCGAGGGTTTGGGCGGCGGCTCTTCGAGCCGCGCGGCTTACTCCGCGTGCAGGCTCATCGGGCCGTAGACCTCGCGGCCGTCCTCGAGGAGTACAACGGCGTCGACGCCCGCCGCGAGCAGCTGGCGCCAGCTCTCGCCCAGCCAGGTCTCCGCGTCGCCCTGGGTCGGGAAGTTCTCGGTCATCGGCGCGTCATCCGGATCGAGGACGTCGCCGGCCTCGTTCTCATACCGCCAGGTCCAGCCCACCGCGCCACGGTAGTGGCATCCGCGCACGCCACCCCCGCGTTGACGCCGCCGACACGGGTGTGATCCGATCGGGAGGCAATCGCCGTGGGCGGGGGAAGCCGGTCGAAGTCCGGCGCTGACCCGCAACCGTAGGCCTCGATCCTGAGGCGAGCCGGGATACCCGCGTTCGGCGAGGGCTCCATGACAACCGTCGAGGAACGCGGGCGGAGCCCGGGCGACACCGCCCGTCAACCGCCCTCTCGTCGTAGCCGATCGGCTGCGCCGCGAGGGCGTTCGCGTGCCGGAGGTGGCTCGGAGCCGACCCCGCGTCCTCGCCCACCAGGAGGACGCGTGAACCTGATCCGACGTACCGCCGTGCTGGCGGCCCTGAGCGGGGTCGCGGTCGCCTCGCTCGGCGCCACCGGCTCGGCCATTGCCCGACCGAAGGCCCCCGCCGCCGCACACCACGCGACGAAGACGAAGCGCCCGGCCGCCGCGGCCGCCGGCTTCCTTGCCCGGTCGCTGATCGGCAAGCACCACGACCATCTCGACGGCAGCTACGTCTCCGGCAAGAAGACCATCGTCTATGTCAACTACGGCGAGACGGCCGACGCGATCTTGTCGATGGATGCGGCGCACGTCGCGCAGGCCGCAGCCGCGCGAGCGACTCGCTACCTCGAAGCACACGTCAAGGCCTACGCCGGCCATTCCGTTGCGACCTACGACCCCGGAGCATTCGGCAAGCTGCTGCTGGTTGCCGAGGCGCAGCGGGTCGACGTGCACTCCTTCGGCGGGCTGAACCTGGTCAACGCGGTCAAGGCGACGGAAGGCGTTCGCGGCGCAGCGCCGGGCGAGTTCCAGCAGAACCAGAAGGGCACCAAGCCGAGCTTCGATTACTTCTCGACGGTCGGGCAGGCGCTCGCCGTCCTCGGCCTGGCGAACAGCCCGCACGCTGCCGACGCTCCCGACGCCGCCGCGGTCAGCTTCCTTGCCGCCCAGCAGTGCGGCGACGGCGGCTACCCGACCGAGCTGGAGTCCGACCCGGCCACCGCCTGCAAGGCGGTCAAGGACGTCGACTCGACCGGGTACGCCGTCCAGGCGCTGCTCGCTGCGCGCGACCACACAGCAGCGACGCTCGGGCTCACCTGGCTGAAGCGGGCCGAGCACAGCGGCGGCGGGTTCGGCACGCCGGCGAACGCCAACTCGACCGCACTCGCGGTGCAAGCGCTGATCGCGGGCGGCAAGAGCGCGACCAAGCCGCAGAAGTGGCTCGAGAAGCACCAGGTGGGGTGCACGGGCCGGGTCGCCCGGCGCGGCGCGGTGAGGTACCAGGGCAGCTACGACGCCGCCGCCTTACTCGCCACCAGCCAGGCGGCGCAGGCCCTGGCCGGCAAGCCGCTTGCACGGATCACCAAGACCGGAGCCGCCAAGGCCGCTCCGGTGCTGGCCTGCACGGCGAAGCGGAAGTAAGGAGTCCATGACCGGTTCGCGCCATCGGCTCGCGCTCGGCCTGGCAGTCGCTGCAGTAGCGACCGTCATGCCCGGCGCGGCCGTGGCCGCGGACCGCTCGACCGCGCCGCACGCGGCCGGTAAAGCAACGACGATCTGCGTCGCACTCGTCGTCGACGCCCGCTCGCTCGGCAGCGACGTCAGCACGAGCTGTGCGAAGGTCCATAAGGGCGCGACCGGAGTCGACGTGCTGCAGGCCGCGGGTCACAGCGTCGGCTTCCGCAGCGACGGGCTGCTCTGCACGATCGACGGGTTGCCGAAGTCCGGCTGCGCGGACATCGACGACACCCACTACTGGGCGTACTTCCACCGCGCCCCCGGCTCGACGAAGTGGGTCTACAGCAGCGAGGGCCCGTCGACGTACCAACCGGTGAACAAGTCCACCGAAGGGTGGGTGTACGACGACGGCACGCCGCGCACACCGGACAACGTGCCGTACGCCGAGATCTGCAAGCCGGCAGCGAGCGCGTCCCCGACTGCGTCGCCGTCCCCGCATCCATCGGCCCATCACTCGCAACCGAGCTCGTCGCCGAGCGCTGCCGTCTCGAGCCGGACCGCCGCGCCGTCCGCGTCGCCGCCGACCAAGCACAGGAGCAAGGGTCGAGGTTCCGATCACCGTTCGAAACCGCGGATGCACGCAACGCCGGCCGGCTCGGCACCGAGCGCGAGCCCTTCGAGCGTCGTGCTGTCCGGGACGGTCCGCGCCGCCGGCCACACCGACTGGATTCCGATCGTCATCGGCCTGGTCGCCATCGCCGTGATCGGCGGGCTCGCAGTCCGGCGGTTCCGGCGTTCGGGACGGCTGCCGTGACCGGGCACCGGCTGCCGCGGATGCTGCACCCCGGTGCCTGGTGGCTCTGGGCGGCCGCCCTCGCGGTCGCGGCCAGCCGCACGACCAACCCGATCCTGCTGGTGGCGATCGTCGCGATCACGGGGTACGTCGTCGCGGCGCGGCGACCGGCGACGCCGTGGAGCGCGTCGTACGCGATGTTCCTGAAGGTCGGATTGCTCGCGATCGTCATCCGGGTCGCGCTCTACGCGCTGCTGGGCAGCCAGCCGGGCGCGCACGTCATCGTCCGGCTGCCCGTGCTCCCGTTGCCGTCCTGGATGGCAGGAGTGCGGATCGGCGGGCCGATCACGCTGGAGGGCGTGCTCGCCTCGTCGTACGACGGCCTGCGGCTCGGCGTCATCTTCTGCTGCATCGGCGCTGCCAACGCGCTGACCAGCCCGCGCCGGCTGCTGAAGTCGCTGCCCGGCGCGCTCTACGAGGCCGGCGTCGCGATCACGGTCGCCCTCGCAGTCGCCCCGCAAGCGGTGGCCGCGGTCGGCCGGCTGCGCACCGCGCGGCGGATCCGCGGCCGCTCCGACCGCGGTCTGCGCCGGATCCGCGGCATCGCGATCCCGGTGCTCGAGGGCGCCCTCGAACGCTCGGTGGACCTAGCGGCGGCGTTGGACGCCCGCGGTTTCGGCCGGCGAGGCGCGACGCCGGCGGCAGTCCGGCGGGCCACGGCAGGGCTCACGCTCATCGGGTTGCTGGCAATGGTCGCGAGCAGCTACGGGCTGGTCGAGCGGTCGGCTCCGAGCGGGCTCGGCGTACCGCTGCTCGTCGTCGGCGCTGCGCTGACCGCGGCCGGCTTCGCCCTCGGCGCCCGCCGCGGCGGCCGGACCCGCTACCGACCCGACCCGTGGCGCTGGCCCGAGTGGCTGGTCGCGGGGACCGGGCTCGCCGCCGCGGTTGCACTGTGTCTCGGGCCGGCGTCCGCACTCGCGCCGTCCACGTCCCCGTTGGTTGCGCCCGGACTTCCGCTGCTGCCCGCGCTCGGCCTGCTGCTCGCGCTGCTACCGGCGTGGGTTGCACCGCCGCTGCCTCGCCCGCGCCCGATCCGCCCAAGCCGGCCGGCGCCAGCCGCTCAACCCAGCGTGGTGGGGGTCGGATGATCAGCTTCGAGGACGTCACCGTCACCTATCCCGACGCCGCCTGGCCCGCGCTCGAGCACATCTCCTTCGACGTGACCGAGGGCGAGCTGGTCCTCGTGATCGGCCCGACCGGCGCCGGCAAGTCGACGCTGCTCAAGTGCGTCAACGGCCTGGTGCCGCACTTCACCGGCGGTCGGCTGGCCGGCCGAGTGCTGGTCGCGGGTCGGGACACCCGGACGTCACCTCCGCGCGAGCTGGCCGACGTGGTCGGGTACGTCGGGCAGGATCCGCTCGCCGGGTTCGTCACCGATGTCGTCGAGGACGAGCTGGCATACGGCATGGAGTCGCTCGGCATCGACCCCGCGGTGATGCGGCGGCGCGTGGAGGAGACGCTGGACCTGCTCGGCCTGTTCGAGCTGCGGGACCGCACGTTGCTGTCACTGTCGGCCGGCGAGCAGCAGCGGGTGGCGATCGGGTCGGTGCTCGCCGTACATCCCGCCGTGCTGGTCCTCGACGAGCCGACCTCGGCCCTCGACCCCGCCGCCGCGGAGGACGTGCTCGCCGCGATGACCCGGCTGGTTCACGACCTCGGGATGACGGTGCTGATCTGCGAGCACCGGCTCGAGCGTGTGGTGCAGTACGCCGACCGGATCGCCCTGCTCGGCCCGGAAGGCATCCGCACCGGGCCGCCCGCCGACATCCTTCGCGACAGCCCGGTGGCGCCACCGATCGTCGACCTCGGCCGGCTGGTCGGCTGGTCGCCGCTGCCGCTGTCCATCCGCGACGCGCGGCGCGCCGCTGCCCCCCTACGCGAAACCCTCGAGCGGCACGTCGGCGCTCCCCTCTCCCGCACCGCGACCGAGCCGGTGGCGCGCGCCCACGGGCTGGTCACGTCGTACGACGGCGTTCCCGTGCTCCGCGCGATCGACCTGGACCTGCACCCGGGCGAGGTGCTCGCGGTGATGGGCCGCAACGGCGCGGGCAAGTCCACGCTGCTCGCGACGATGGCTGGCATCCGCCGGCCGGCGGCGGGATCGGTCACGGTCAGCGGACGGGTCGGACTCGTCCCGCAGGAGCCGGCCGATCTGCTGTGGGCCCAGAGCGTCGATGCCGAGTGCGCGGACGCCGACCGGGACGCGGGCAGCAGCGCGGGCACAACGCGTGCCCTACTCGACGACCTCGCCCCCGGCGTCGAGGGCGGGCAGCACCCGCGCGACCTGTCCGAGGGGCAGCGCCTCGCGCTGGTCCTCGCCGTCGTACTCGCTGCCGAACCCGCGGTCCTGGCGCTCGACGAGCCCACCCGCGGGCTGGACTACGCAACCAAGCGCCGGCTGATCGCGATCCTGCGACGGCTCGCGGGCAGCGGGCACGCGGTCGTCGTGGCGACGCACGATGTCGAGCTGGTCGCCGAAGTCGCCGACCGGATGGTCGTGCTCGCGGACGGCGAGATCGTGAGCGACGGACCCGCCCGCGAGGTGGCGGTGGCGTCACCGGTGTTCGCGCCGCAGGTGTCCAAGGTGCTCGCGCCGTTGCCACTGCTCACCATCGGCGACGTCCAGCTCGCGATGGCGGCCGCGCAGTGAGCACGGTGCCTGCCCGGGCGGTCGCTGCGGTCCGAATCCGGCCGCGGTCGGCACTGGCACTGGTTGCCGCGTCGGTGGTCGGCCTCCTGGGCTTCGGCTGGCCGTTGCTCGACTCGCGGCTCGCCGGTCAGAGCTCGGCCGACGCGCACGCCGGCGATGCGCCGTGGCTGTTCATCGCGCTGCTCGCGTTGCTGCTCGCGGTCGTGCTCGCGGAGGTCAGCGAGCACGGCATCGATGCGAAGGCGGTCGCCGTTCTCGGCGTGCTCGCCGGCTGCGGCGCGGCGTTACGGCCGCTGTCCGGCGGCGCGACCGGCTTCAGCTTCGTGTTCTTCCTGCTGATCCCTGCCGGGCGGGTGTTCGGGCGGTCATTCGGGTTCGTGCTCGGAGCGATCACCCTGCTCGCCTCGGCGCTCCTGACCGGCCAGGTCGGGCCCTGGCTGCCGTTCGAGATGCTCGGCTGCGCGTGGACCGGATTCGGCGCCGGCTGCCTGCCGGCGGCGCGCGGCCGGGTCGAGCTGGCGATCCTCGCGGCGTACGGCGCGGTCTCGGGCCTGCTCTACGGGCTGGTGCTCAACCTGTCGTTCTGGCCGTTCGCGCGCTACCTGCCGAGCCAGGTCGCGTTCGAGCCGGGTGCACCGATCGGCGACAACCTGATCCGCTGGATCCGGTTCGACCTCACCAGCTCGCTCGGCTTCGACATCCCGCGTGCCGTGGGTAACGCCGTACTCGTGCTCGCCCTCGGCGGCCCGGTGCTCGCCGCGCTGCGACGGGTCGCCCGCCGCGCCGCCTTCGACGCCCCGGTCGCCTTCGACACCCCAAGCCGTTCGTGATCTTGACGTTGGAGGCGCATAACTCATGGGTTATGCGCCTCCAACGTCAAGATCACCGAAAAGCTGAGCGAGGTGGCCGGGAGCCGGTCACGTCACCGTGATCGCGCCGGTCGCCTTCGTCGTCGTTCCGCTCGCGCCGGTCACGCGGGCGGTCCAGACGTACTTGCCAGTCGCATGCTTGCCGGACCACGCGACAACGGCATCGCCGTACCGCATCGGGCCGGCCTCGCACGACAGCGTCGCCATGACGTGGCCCTCGTGCGCGATCGCGACCGAGCAGGTCTTGAGCACTGCGGAGAACGGCAGGTTGGTCTTCCAGGTCCGGTGCCGAGTGATGGAGGCCGGCGCGTACGGCGTACCGAGATAGCGCGGCGTCGGCAGCACCTTCGGTGAGATGGCTGCGGCACGAGCAACGTACGAGCCGTCAATCCATGCGATCACAGAGTCGCTCACCTCGGCCGGCACCGGCGCGTGCGGTACGTCGAGGATCTCGGTCTCGTCGTTCGTCGATCCGTATCCGCGCAGGTAGTACTTCGTCGGCACGAGCTCGTCTTCGTAGTACCCGCCGATCGGGTCGCTCGCGTGACTGGTGACGATGCCGCTGTTGGTCAGCTGCTGCACGAGGGTCCCGGTCGGCAGCGCGATCGGCTTGGCCATGGTCGCGACATTGCGAAACTCGCCGTGGCCCGTGCCCGTCTCGGAACCCGCGGTCCACGCAACGTAGGAGCCGTAGATCTGCGGATCCTCGTTGTCACCCGGCTTGGCAACCACCGTGACCTTGCCGGTCTTCGTGTCGAGCAGGTGGATCGCGCCCTTCGCCGTGCGGTAGACAACCTTGTCGCCCCAGAGCAGGCCCGGGTGACCGGCGCCTTGCGAGGTCTGTTGCGCGACCGCGTCCAGCTGTGGAAGCTCTCTCGACTTGCCGGTCACTGCGTTCAACAGGAAGTAGTGCCGCTTGGGAGAGCGAGCCGACTCGGCGTTCTGGTACAGCACCTCGTTGCCGGACACGAGGGTTGCGTCGTGCACGACGTGGTTCACCGTCGTCGTACGGTGCGGCGTGGTCACCCGCAGTGCGTACGTCGTGAGGCCGTCGTGCACCGAAGGAACCTCGTCAGCGATCGTCCGCCCGGAGCGCGCAATGCCGTCCCAGGCAGATCGGGGCGAGGTGACGGAAGCCGAACCTACGGTGAGCGAGCCTGATGTTTGTGACAGGTTCCGCGTGCGGACCGAGGAGCTGCTCGAGCTGCTCCCCGACGGCACCTGGTCGCTCGTCCAGCTGATTGCGCCGGAGGTGAGGGCGATTCTGCCGACGGTCACGTCCGACTTGGGGGCGGTGAGCAACGTAGTCGGCTTGCTGGCGGCATCGGTCACCGTCTCCAGGGCGTCGTCCGACGGATCGGCGACGACTGCCTTGCCGAAAGCCGCCACGGTTTGGGCCGCTTCATAGCCGATGCCCGCGCCCACCTCGTACGTCGAGACCGACGTCGCGCCGCCACCGACCGGCTCGCTGTTCACCACCACGTCCGCACAGACGAGGTTCGTCGCAGTCAGTGCCACGGACGGTCGGTAGGCGCCCTGGCCCATGCAGACGTCGGAGACCTTGCGCGGTGCCGAGCCGTCCAACGGGATCAGCTGAGCGACGATTCCGGTGTTGTCGCTGTCGCCACCATCGAGGCTGACCGTGCACACGGTGTAGGTCCCGTTGGTGCCGTTGCACGAGACACCGTTGGCGGGGTCCTTCGGCGCGTAGGTGCTCCACTGCGACTGCAATGTGGTCACCGCGCCGGCGTCCGTCATGTAGACGAGATCGCCGGCACCGTCGCCCAGCACGATGCCATCCGGTCCGACGTCGGCGGTGTACAGGACCGCGCTCAGCGAGGAGAACGGCTGGCCGACCAGAGTGGAAACGCCCGCCGTCGTCTCGTCGTACACCAGGCCGCCGGCGTAGTAGTACCAACCGTCCGACGACGAGCCGAGGTAGTTGCCCGGAACGGTCGCGCTGCCGCTCGTGTCCGCGTCGAGGTTCCACCACTGGACGGCGGTGCTGGGGTAGTCCTCCTGGCCAGTGCTCAGGATCGGGCCGACCAGCGAGTAGGACGCACCGTACCCGGCGTACTCGACTGAACCGGGACCGAGATCGACCGTCGGGCCGGAGCCGTCGTACTCCTCGAGCTCGGTGCTCCCCAGCACCTCGTTGCCGAGCACCTGGGTCTGCGCGTAGATCACGCGGCCCGGCTCGCCGGCGAGCGGGGTGAGGAACTGCGAGATCCCGCTCGGGGTCGAGACCGGGCTGATCGCGGTCCCTGCGGGTGTGTCGGCCAGCGCTGCCGATGGCGCGAGGCCGATTGCCGCCGAGGCAACCCCGATCACGGCAGCGGCCCACATGGTGGTGCGGAGCTTCATGCCTGCCCAACGTGCCAGGCCGCCGCTTCGTTGACGGCCGCAACAAGACGACCTTCCGTCCGCTCGGCTTCGGTGTCAACCTTGCAGGGTGGCCGGACGTGGGAGGGACATGGCTCGTCCTCGTCACTTCCCGCTGACATGGTCCGCGGCACGGGCTGTCGCCCTGCTCGCTTCGGCAGCGATGCTGGCCTTGCCCGCCGCGATGGCGACCGGACCTTTCCCGGCGGCCGCAGCCACGACCTCTACCTCCACGCCGCGAGCGCACACGAGGTACGTGCCGCTCGAGGGCTCGGCGAAGGTGCTGCTCTACGAGAAGCTGACCAGCGCGAAGCTGCAGACGAGATACACGAGGTATTCCTCATCGGTCCTCCGCGCACTCACCGCGAGCGGTAAACGGGAGCAGCTCGGCGAGCTCGGCACGGATGCCTCGATCTCGCTCGCCGGGTCGACCGTCGTCGTCGTCAATCCGCCGCCGCTCGACAACGGCGACCCGACCGCGACCGGCGACCTGCTGCGCTGGTGGAACCTTTCGACCGGCGCCCATGGGCATCTGGTCACGAGAGAGGACTTCGCCGGCGCAACTCCCGGCGGCTGGATGTACGAGCGGTCCGACGGCGGCGTCGGTCATCTGGTCGCCGTGTCCTTCGACGGCACCCGAACCGAACTCGGCGAGCCGTTCCCCAACGGCGTGCCGTTCGGAGTACTCCCCGGCCCGGACGGTTATCTGGCGATCGCCGAGGATCCCGACGACTTCGGCGACGGCGCGGCGATCTACACGCCGTACGCGCATCCCGATCGACCGGTAACGCTGATCCCGAAGACCAGCCCCGGTGAGGAGTGCAACGGGCTCTCGTCCACATACGCGGCATGCAATCTCGACAGCGACAAGATGACCTTGCTGCCGCTGTCTGGCGCGAAGCCGGTGACGACGAGAACCTGCGAGGACATCCCGTACGTCTACAAGTCGAACGCGGTGTGGTTGCCCCGGGACGGATGTGACGAGGGCCGGCTCGGTGAGTTGTCGAAGACAGGACACGTGACCTTCTCGACCCGTACTTACGAGCGCTACGACATGACCGTCGCGCTCGGCAAGATCATCGTGACCACCAAGGACGAGCGCGAGCTGCTCACGCTGACCAGCGCGACCGCCACACCCAAGGTGCTCCTGAACTAACCCCAACCTGCTCCGTGATCTTGACGTTGGAGGCGCACAAATCGCGTTTGTGCGCCACCAACGTCAAGATCACCGCGGGTGTGGGCGGCGGCCGCTGCGGCAAGCGCGACGGATCAGCGGGTCATCGGCGGGCTGGGTACGCCGGCTGCCTGCATCGCCTGCACGATCTCCAGCGCGATCTGCTCGGGCGGGTTGTCCGCCTCGTCGACGACGAAGGTCGACGCCGACGTGTAGAGCGCCTCGCGCCCGGCGTACAGATGCGCCATCGCGACCGCCGGCGTGGAGCCGAGCCACGGCCGGTCGGTGCCGGCCACCCGCTTCGCGAGGACCGTGACGTCGGCCCGTAGCCACACGACGAACCCGCCGGTCGTGAGCCGCTGCAGGTCGAGCGGGTCGGTGACGACACCTCCCGCCACGCCGGCGATCAGCGGGCCGCCCTCGTTCAGCGCGACGTCGAGCGCCGCCGACTCGGCGCGGCGCAGGGCGTAGACGCCGTCCTCCTCCTGCACGCGTCGGGTGTCCTTGCCCACCGCGCGCGCCAGCAGCTCGTCGTTGTCGAAGTACGGCCACCCGAGCAGGTTCGACAGCGCGCGCCCGATCGTGGTCTTCCCCGCGCCCATCATCCCGATCAGGAGGATGCGGTCGTACCGCCGCGGCGCAGGCATCGGCACTAGCGCACCGACGGCGTGACGAACGGCGGCTTGACCACGCGCATCGCGGACGGCTTGCCGCGTACGTCGACCCGCACCTCGTCGCCGTCGCTCACGGATCGCGCGAGCAGGGCCAGCCCGATACCCACCTTCAGGGTGGGCGAGAACGTCCCGCTCGTGACTTCGCCGAGGTCGACGTCGTCCGCCGAGCGCACCGCCATGTGCGGGCGCGGGATGCCGCGGTCCTCGCTCTTCAGCCCCCAGAGCAGCCGGGGAGCACCGACCTCGCGCTCGCGTGCCAGCACCTCGCGCCCCCAGAACGCCGGCTTGTCCCAGCCGACCGCCCAGCCGAGCCGGGCCTCGACCGGCGTGACCGCGATCGTGAGGTCCGACCCGTGCAGCGGGTAGCCCATCTCGGTCCGTAGGGTGTCGCGCGCGCCGAGCCCGCACGGCATCCCGCCCATCGGGCGAGCAGCATCGAGCACCGCGTCCCACAGGACACCGGCCGACTCGGCCGGCGGCAGCAGCTCGTAGCCGTGCTCCCCCGTGTAGCCGGTCCGGCACACGGTCACCGGCAGCCCGCGCCACTCGACCCGCTCGAAGGCCATGTAGTCCATGCCGCTCGGCAGCCCGACGGTGTCGAGCACCTCGGCCGACCGCGGGCCCTGCACCGCGATCGTCGCGATCGCCCGGTGCCGGTCGGCGACCTCGATGCCCGCCGGCGCGGCCTCGCGCAGCATCCCCGCCACCCGCTCGTTGTTCCCCGCGTTCGGTACGACGAAGACGTCCTCCTCGCCGCGGTACACGATCAGGTCGTCGACGACGCCGCCGGTCTCCTCGTCGCAGCACAGCGTGTACTGCGCCTGGCCCGCGCTGATCCGGTCGAGGTCGTTCGTGAAGCACGAGTTCACGAACCCGACGGCATCAGGGCCCGTGACGAGCAGCTTGCCGAGGTGGCTCACGTCGAAGACACCGACCGCCGAACGCGTCGCCAGATGCTCCTCGACCACACCCGCGTAGGACAGCGGCATCGACCAGCCGCCGAACTCGGCCATCTTCGCGCCGAGCGCAGCGTGCCGATCGGCCAGCGGACCCTGAACCGGGGAAGATTGTGCCGCGACATCGCTCACGAGCCGCGACGCTACCGGTTGCGGGCTAGCATTCGCCCCCATGACCCGAATCACCCTTTCGAACACCTCCTTGGCCGAATCGAACGTCGACGCGATCGTGATCGGGGTGGCGAACCGCAACGGCACGCTGGTCGTCGCACCGGGCGCCGGAGACGTCGACAAGGCGATGAAGAAGCGCCTCACGGCCGCGTTGACCGAGCTCGGCGCCACCGGCAAGGCCGGCGAGATCACCAAGGTCCCGACCCTGGGCGCGACGAAGGCGCCGCTGCTGGTCGCGGTCGGCCTCGGCGACGCCCCGAAGCGCGACGGTCAGTACTCGGAGGAGGCGGTACGCCGCGCGGTCGGCACCGCCGTCCGCACGCTGGCCGGCGCCCGCCGAATCGCGACCGGGCTGGCCGCGGTGAACGGGTCACTGAACGGCGACGGCGTCCGCCCGGTCGCCGAGGGCGCCGTGCTCGGCGGCTACGCGTTCACCAGGTACCGCAGCCGCGCCTCCAAGAAGGACCACAAGCGCGCGGTCGGGAGCGCGGCGATCGTCGTACCCGACCCTCGCGACAAGGCGGCCAAGGACGCGGTCGACCGCGCGACCGCGATCGGCGACGCGGTGACGCTCTGCCGCGACCTGGTCAACACCCCTGCCGCCGACCTGCACCCCGCGGACCTCGCGGAGGCCGCGGTCGAGGCGTGCGGGCCGGCCGGCTGTGAGGTCGAGGTCTTCGACGAGGTCGCGCTGGCCGAGGGCGGTCACGGCGGGATTCTCGGCGTCGGCCAGGGCGCGGCCAACCCGCCGCGGCTCGTGCGGATCACATGGAACGGCGGCCCGGCCGGTGGCAAGGCGATCCACCTGGTCGGCAAGGGCATCACGTTCGACACCGGCGGCCTTTCGCTCAAGCCGCCCACCGCGATGGAGTGGATGAAGGCCGACATGGGCGGCGCGGCCGCGGTCATCGGCACCATGCAGGCGATCGCCCGGCTCAAGCTGCCGATCAACGTGGTCGGCTGGGTCGCGAGCGCCGAGAACATGCCGAGCGGTACGGCGATCCGGCCGTCGGACATCCTCACGATGCGCGGCGGCAAGACCGTCGAGGTGATGAACACCGACGCCGAGGGCCGGCTGGTCATGGCCGACGCGATCGTGCGGGCCAGCGAAGAAGGCGCGACCACGATCGTCGACATCGCGACCCTGACCGGTGCCGCGCTGGTCGCGCTCGGCTCGCGCGTCTACGCGGTGATGTCGAACGACGACGACCTGCGCGAGGAGATGGTGGCCGCGGCAGATGCCGCCGGCGAGCAGGCCTGGCCGATGCCGCTGCCGGACGAGCTGCGCAAGTCGCTCGACTCCGACGCGGCGGACCTGTCCAACACCGGCGACCGCAACGGCGGCATGCTGGTTGCGGGCCTGTTCCTCCGCGAGTTCGTGCCGGACGGCACCCCGTGGGCGCACCTCGACGTTGCCGGCCCGGCCTGGAACCAGGGCGATGTCCACGACTACACCCCCAAGGGCGGCACCGGCGTGCCGATCCGCACCCTGGTGGAGTGGCTGGAGTCGCGCGCCGGGTAGGGGCCGGGATTCGAGGCGACGGGTCGCGAACTAACCCCGGGTCCGCCGTGGTTGCACTGATGAAAGAATGGGCTTCCGGCCACAAGCCGGTTCCCGACGTAACCTCGACCCGACCCTGGGAGATGTGCCGTGGCTGACCCGCAAAGCGCCGATCTCGTCATCCTCGGCGGCGGCAGCGGCGGTTATGCCTGCGCGCTGCGCGCCGCGGAGCTCGGCCTCTCGGTGATCATGATCGAGCGCGACAAGGTTGGCGGCACGTGCCTGCACCGCGGCTGCATCCCGACGAAGGCGCTCCTGCACGCGGCCGAAGTTGCCGACGCCGCCCGCGAGGGCGAGAAGATCGGCGTGCAGTCCAGCGTCGCCGGCATCGACATGGCCGGCGTCAACTCCTACAAGAGCGGCGTCGTCGACCGGCTCTATAAGGGCTTGTCCGGCCTGGTGAAGGGCCGCGGCATCACTGTCGTCCAGGGATCAGGACGGCTCACCTCGCCGACGACGGTCGAGGTGGACGGTACGACGTACAACGCATCCAAAGCAGTCGTGCTGGCCACCGGCTCGTTCTCCCGGACGCTGCCCGGGCTCGAGATCGACGGCGAGCGGATCATCACCAGCGAGCACGCGCTCGCGCTCGAGCGGGTGCCGTCATCGGTGATCGTGCTCGGCGGCGGCGTGATCGGCGTGGAGTTCGCGAGCGTCTGGCGCTCCTTCGGCGCTGACGTGACGATCATCGAGGCGCTGCCGCACCTGCTGCCGACCGAGGAGGAGTCCAGCTCGAAGCTGCTCGAGCGGGCGTTCCGCCGGCGTGGCATCGCCTTCAACCTCGGCGAGCGGTTCAAGGAGGCCAAGACCTCCGACGCGGGCGTCACGGTGACGCTCGAGGACGGCAAGACCTTCGACGGCGAGCTGCTGCTGGTCGCGGTGGGGCGTGGACCGGTGTCCGACAACCTCGGGTACGCCGAGGCCGGCATCGCGATGGACCGTGGCTTCGTGACCGTCGACGCCCACTGCCGCACGAGCCTCCCGAACGTCTACGCGATCGGCGACCTGCGACCCGGCCTGCAGCTCGCGCACCTCGGCTTCGCGGAGGGAATCATGGTCGCCGAGGAGGTCGCCGGGCTGAACCCGCCGACCATCGACTACGACGGCGTCCCGCGCGTCACCTACTCCGACCCCGAGGTCGCGAGCGTCGGGCTGACCAGCGCGCAGGCCGCCGAGCGTGGGTATCAAGCCGTCGAGGCCACGTACGACCTGGCCGGCAACGGCCGCGCGCAGATCCTGCAGACCGCCGGCGCGGTCAAGGTGATCGCGGAGAAAGACGGCCCGGTGCTCGGCATCCACATGGTCGGCGCGCGGGTCGGCGACCTGATCGCCGAGGGCCAGCTGATCACGAACTGGGAAGCGCTGCCGATCGAGGTCGCGCAGCTCATCCACCCGCACCCGACCCTGTCCGAAGCGGTCGGCGAGGCGCATCTCGCGCTCGCCGGCAAACCACTGCACAGCCACGGCTGACGAGGAGCCCCTGAAGCGATGACCGTGTCCGTCACGATGCCGCGTCTCGGTGAGAGCGTTTCCGAAGGCACCGTTACCCGTTGGCTGAAGGCCGAAGGCGACCACGTCGACGCCGACGAGCCGCTGCTCGAGGTCTCGACCGACAAGGTCGACACCGAGATCCCGTCGCCGGCCAGCGGCACCCTCGCGAGCATCAAGGTCGCCGAGGACGAGACGGTCGACGTCGGTACCGAGCTCGCACTGATCGAGGACGGCGCGGCCGGGGCCGGTGACGGCTCGGCGGCCGGTGCTGCGGCCACCGACACCACCGAAACCGCCGACACCGCGACCGAGGCGTCCGGCGCGAGTCCCGCGGCGCCGGAGCCGGCCGCGGAGGCTCCCGCCACGGAGCAGGCGCAAGAACCCGCTCCGGAGCCGGAGCCCGAGCCGGCCCCGCAGCCCGCCGCCGCACAGGCACCGCCGTTCACGTCGGCGCCGGCACCCACGCCTGCGCCTGCGGCCGCCCTCCAGCCGCCGGCGGCTCCGGTCGCGACGGCCGAGCCGGCCGCTCCGGTGCCGCCTGCGCAGACCTCGCAACCCGCCCCACCGCAGGCGCCCGCTCCGGCCGCCGCCGAGGACGGCGGGCAGGCGCCGTCGTACGTCACTCCCCTGGTCCGCCGGCTCGCCGCCGAGCACGGGGTCGACCTCGCCAGCCTGGCCGGCACCGGCGTCGGCGGCCGGATCCGCAAGCAGGACGTCCTCGACGCCGCTGCCCGCACCGGCAGCCAACCGGCTGCGCCCGCTGCGTCGGCACCCTCATCCGCACCCGCGCCTGGCGCGCCGGCCGCGGCTACTCCGTCCGCCCCGGCTGCGGCGGCTCCCGCCGCTCCTTCGGCGCCCGCGATCGCTCCGACCCGGGGCACCACGGAGAAGCTGTCCCGCCTGCGCGCAGTGATCGCCGAGCGGATGGTCGAGTCACTGCAGGTCAGCGCGCAGCTGACCACGGTCGTGGAGGCGGACCTGACGCGGATCGCGCGGCTGCGCGACCGCGCGAAGGTTGACTTCGCCGCGCGCGAGGGCGTGAAGCTGACGTTCCTGCCGTTCTTCGTCCTGGCCACCTGCGAGGCGCTGCGCGAGCATCCGGTGCTCAACTCCTCGATCGACACCGAGGCGGGCACGGTCACCTACCACGACAAGGTGCATCTCGGCATCGCGGTCGACACGCCGCGCGGACTGCTCGTTCCGGTGCTGCGCGACGCGGACGACCTGAACCTGGCCGGCATCGCGCGCAAGGTCGATGACCTCGCCGCCCGCACGCGCGACAACCACATCACCCCGGACGAGCTCGGCGGCGGCACGTTCACGCTGACCAACACCGGCTCGCGCGGCGCGCTGTTCGACACGCCGATCCTCAACCAGCCACAGGTCGGCATCCTCGGCACGGGCGCGGTGGTGAAGCGTCCGGTCGTCGTCGACGATCCGATCGCAGGTGACGTCATCGCGGTGCGCGACATCGTCTATCTCGCACTGACCTACGACCACCGGATGGTCGACGGTGCCGACGCAGCGCGTTTCCTCAGCACCGTGAAGCAGCGGCTCGAGGGCGGCGAGTTCGAGGCCGAGCTCGGGCTGTAGGAGATAGCTGCGGTCGCACCCGGGTACGACGGTCCGCATGAAGATCGCGATCACCGGCTCGTCCGGCCTGCTCGGCTCCGCTCTCGTCAGCGTGCTGCGCTCGGACGGGCACGAGGTGCTGCGCATCGTGCGCCAGGACCCGACCGGCCCTGACCAGCGCCGATGGGACCCGCAGGCGCACCGGATCGATGCCGGCGCGCTTGACGGCATCGACGCGGTCGTGCACCTCGCCGGGGTCGGCGTCGCGTCGAAGCGCTGGTCCGCGGCGCACAAGGAAGCCGTGCTTTCCAGCCGGGTCGACGGCACGACGACGATCGCGGCCGCGGTCGCGGCCAGCGGCGTACCGGTGCTCGTGTCGGCGAGTGCGGTCGGCTGGTACGGCGACCGCGGCGACGAGGTGCTTGACGAGTCCGACCCGCGCGGGGCGGGGTTTCTCGCCGACGTGGTCGAGCAGTGGGAGGCCTCGACCGCGGCAGCGTCAGCGGCCGGCGCGCGCGTGGTGTGCATGTGCATCCGCACCGGCCACGTGCTCTCCACCGACGGCGGTGCGCTCGGCACGGTGCTGCCGCTGTTCAAGGCCGGGCTCGGCGGGCGGCTCGGATCCGGGCGGCAGTGGGTGCCGTGGATCGCGATGTCGGACTACCTGAACGCGGTGCGCTTCCTGCTCACGGCGGGCGAGCTGTCCGGGCCGGTCAACGTGGTCGGTCCCGATCCCGTTCGCAACCGCGACTACACGCTGGCGATCGGTCGCGCGCTTCGGCGCCCGACGATCCTGACGGTGCCCGGGTTCGCGCTGCGGATCGCCCTTGACGGTTTCGCCGATGAGGGGGCGCTGGTCAGCCAGCGCGTCCTGCCGCGCCGGCTGCTCGATGCCGGCTTCGAGTTCGGCTACGCCGACGTCGACGCCGCCCTTCGCGCGATCCTCTGAGCGGTCCGACCCGGACGCGCGTCGCGCCTCCGTGTCGGACACGCATGGCCCATAGGTGGGGCTATACCGACACCGATGGGCCATTAGTGGGGCCGTAGCCCCACCGATGGGCCATCGGGGGGGCTACGGCGCGTTATGGGGCGCGGAACCCTCGATCACGGAAGGCTGGAGACCTTGGCGACCTGCCAGCCAGCCGCGCCGTAGTGCAGCCACATCGTGAACGTCCGGGCCGGGCGGGGGTCCCCGTGCCCGACGACGTGGCCAGTGAGGTCGACGAGGCGGTAGCCGCTCAGCCGGTCGACGACGCGCAGCTGCTCGTTCGCGCCGGACCCCGAAACCGGTGTGGCGGCCTCGACGGTCGCGGAGAAGCCGCGAGCGCGCAGGCCGCGGCTCTGCAACGAGCTGATGGTGGCGAGGTCCGTGTCGTACGCCGGGGAACCGGCGACATAGACGGCGGCCAGCCGGTCGGGGTCGGCGGAAGCGAACGCGGCCGCCCGGTCGGCATCGAGCCGCGCGACCACGGCGCGCCAGCCGGCCGGCGAGATCTCCGCCGCCGGCCTGACCGTCGCCGCTGTTGGGGTCAAGGCTGAGTGGTTCCCGACGGGGGGTTTCCCGTCGACCACGTGCGGCACGCCGAGGTGTACGTGCCCGAGCAGGGCACTGAGCGCGAGCGACACGGCGGTCATGATCGCTCCGAAGACCGCGACGACAATCGCCCGCTTCCACGGCCAGCGCACCTTGCCACGTGACAGCGCCTCGGCTTCGACGTCATCGACGTCGTCGTGGTCGATGGCGCGCCGGCGGATGACGCTGGTCACGGGGGCGGCGACCAGGTGCGCGACGACGGGGATGTCGACCGGCGCCGCCGCGCAAGCATGAAGGACCTTGCTGGCAAACGTCCTCGCGTCCGGCCGGTCATACGGGTCGAGCGCGAGCGCGGACTCGATGACGTCGGCGAGCGCCGGCGGCACGTCGGGCGCGAGCTCGGGCAGGCTCTCGTGCAGGCCGAGCAGGGCCCGGCCCTCCAGCTGCTCGGGCGAACCGCTCCCCCAGACCAGCTTGCCGGTGAGGGCGGCGAAGCCCACTGCGGCGAGGCCGAAGACATCGCTCGCGGGCGTCGGTCGCTCACCGTTTGCCACCGCGGGATCGAGGTATCCGAAGGTGCCCTCGACCGGCTCGGTCGCACCGACTGCCTGGACGACGCCGAAGTCCGCGAGCAGCGGCCGGCCGTCGGCCGTGAACAGGATGTTGGCGGGCGTGATGTCACCGTGCACGAGGTCGCGCGCGTGGGCAGCGGCGAGCGCGGACGCGATCGGGGCGAGGATCGTGACGACCTCGGGCGCGGGGATCCGATCGCGCTCCTCGAAGAGGTCCTCGAGACTCCCACCCGCTGCGAGGTCCATGACTAGGTAGGCACGGTCGTCCTCGACCAGCAGGTCGCGCAGGCGGACCACGTGCGGCCCGGCGACCGAGGCGAGGACGTTCGCCTCGCGGCGCAGCCGCTCGACGACGTGCTGCCCCTTGCCGAACAGCGCCTTGACCGCGACCGCCTCACCGGTCGTGACGTCCCGGGCGCGCCAGACCTCCCCGCTTCCGCCCATGCCGATCGGGCTCTCCGCGACGTACTCGCCGATCGTCAACCCGTGATGCACGCGCACATTGGAGCAGCGAACCGCCGTACGGCGCCGGCGTTGTCCACAGGGGCCCGCGCCGCCGACGAGCTCCCGACGGAGAGCGCCACGATCCCGTTTCAGCACACAACCCGATCCCGAGTGGCCGCCAATTGCGACACCGGTCGACATAACGGCCGCCCGTGCGCGACGTTGTGTGCTGAAGCGTGCGGTGCCGGCGACGTACGGTGGATGGCGTGGAGTTCGTGCGGCTGGGACGGGTCGGGTACGACGAGGCCTGGGCGATGCAGCGCGACCTGCATGCCCGCCGGGTCGCGGGCGAGATCGACGACACCGTCCTGCTGCTGGAGCACGATCCCGTCTACACCGCTGGCAAGCGCACCGAGGTCTGGGAGCGACCCGCCGACGGTACGCCGGTCATCGACGTCGACCGCGGCGGCAAGATCACCTGGCACGGACCGGGGCAGCTGACCGGGTACCCGATCGTCGCGCTGCCGGATCCGGTCGACGTGGTCGGCCATGTGCGCCGGCTCGAGGACGCCATGATGGCGGCTTGCCGGTCGTTCGGCGTCGAGACCGTGCGGATCGACGGACGCAGCGGCGCGTGGGTGCCTGCGGACGCGCGCGGACCGGCGCGCAAGGCGGCCGCGATCGGCGTACGGGTTGCGCGCGGAGTGACCATGCACGGCTTCGCTCTCAACTGCAACTGCGCGCTGACCGCGTTCGACCGGATCGTGCCCTGCGGCATCACGGATGCCGGAGTGACCTCCCTGACAACCGAGCTCGGCCGCGAGGTCACGGTGGACGAGGCGCTGCCGGTCGTCGAGGCCGCTTTGGGCCGGGCACTCAGCGCCGCCGTGGGTTCACCGCGCTGAAATCCCGTCGAGTCCGCTCGCGACGCTGGCGATGATCCGCAATATGGAAGCGTGCGGCGAGTGCGGTTTCGACCCCGCGCATTGGAATCCGGCGGACGCCGCATCGACGCTTCGGATCGTCCACGTCTGGTTCGAGTGGCTCGCCGAGGGTGCGCCGGCCGACATCGCCGGCGACCTGCAACCGTACCGCGAGACGATCGCGGCGGTTCGGCGGGACCCGGCAACGTACGACGAGGCGCTCGGCGAGGTGCACCTGGCCTGGCATGCCCTCGCCCGAGCCGGGCGGGTTCGCCACCGCGGGACCGCTTCCCAGCGAGGTCACGTAATACAGGTCAACGCAAGCAGGGGTGGAGTCCCGAAATCCTCGGTCTCCGGTCCGGCCGCCATCGGCTGGGCCGGGCTCGAAATCGACTGCCAGGACGACCGCGACAACCACGGCCGGCCGTGGCAGGCGATTTGCCTTTGGTCGGCCGATGTCATCGATCGGCTGGCCGACGAGGGCCACCCGATCGCGGCCGGACGGGCCGGCGAGAACCTCACGCTGGGCGGGCTCGACTGGGCGGCCGTGACCCCGGGACAGCGGCTGCAGGTCGGCACCGCCCGTCTCGAGACCACGCCGTACTCGACGCCGTGCAGCAAGAATGCGCCGTGGTTCCTCGCGGGCGAGTTCCGCCGGATGTCACACGACCTGCACCCGGGTTGGTCGCGCATCTACGCCCGGGTGCTGAAGCCGGGCACGGTCTCGGCGGGCGACACCGTAACCGTCCTGCCGTGAGCCGGCGCGTAGGCTCGATCGGGTGACGGCGGTGGCGCCCGAGGGGCGGAAGTTGCTGCGGGTCGAGGCCCGCAATGCCGCCGTACCGATCGAGAAGAAGCCGCCGTGGATCAAGACCCGGGCGCGGATGGGCCCGGAGTTCACCGAGCTGAAGGCGCTGGTCAAGCGCGAGGGCCTGCACACCGTGTGCGAGGAGGCCGGCTGCCCGAACATCTACGAGTGCTGGGAGGACCGGGAGGCGACGTTCCTCATCGGCGGCGACCAGTGCACGCGGCGTTGCGACTTCTGCCAGATCGACACCGGCCGGCCCGAGCCGCTGGACCGCGACGAGCCGCGGCGGGTCGCGGAGAGCGTTCAGGCGATGGGGCTGCGGTACGCGACCGTGACCGGCGTCGCGCGCGACGACCTCGAGGACGAGGGCGCCTGGCTGTACGCCGAGACCGTCCGCGCGATCCATGGCCTCAACCCGGGCACCGGGGTCGAGCTGCTGGTGCCCGACTTCTCCGCGCGACCCGAACTGCTCGGGCAGATCTTCGAGGCGGCGCCCGAGGTCTTCGCGCACAACCTCGAGACCGTGCCGCGGATCTTCAAGCGGATCCGGCCGGCGTTCCGCTACGACCGGTCGCTGTCGGTGCTGACCGCCGGTCGCGCGGCCGGCATGGTGACGAAGTCGAACCTGATCCTCGGGCTCGGCGAGACGCGAGCCGAGGTGGAGTCCGCGCTGGTCGACCTTCGGGACGCGGGGTGTGACCTGGTGACGATCACGCAGTACCTCCGCCCGTCGCCGCGCCACCACGCGGTCGAGCGCTGGGTGACGCCGGAGGAGTTCGTCGAACTGGCCGGGTACGCCGAGGAGCTTGGGTTCGCCGGGGTGATGAGCGGGCCGCTGGTCCGGTCGTCGTACCGCGCCGGGCGGCTCTACCAGCAGGCGATCGCGGCCCGTACCGCCTGACTGGTCCGCTTGCCGGTTGGGCCGGGGTCGGCTTGGCGAACGCCGCTCGCCCCGGCCGTGAATTTCGACCAGAGACGTTCACCGCGGGGCAACTCGGTTGTTACACCGCACGCGCACCATGGAACTCATGCAGGACATGTTGCGAAGTGTCGCTCGGGCCGTGTGGGCCGACGGCGGCCAGCGGGGGGCCCGCCGCAACGCGTGGGCGGCGATGTCCGTCGATGCGCACCGGGCGCGCGAGCGCGCCCAAGCTGCCGAGGCGATGGCGTCGGCGGTCGCGGCCCTGGGGCCGGTACCGTCGCAGGCCGCCGGCTCCGAGTTGGACATCGTGGAACGCACGGCGGTCGGCTCCTAACTCCCGCGCCTCGCGCAACGACGCGCATGGCCCATAGGTACAGCCCGCCGCGACACGCATGGCCCATAGGTGCAGCCCGCCGCGACACGCATGGCCCATAGCTGTCGCCAGGGCAACACGCATGGCCCACCGGTGCAGCCCGCCGCGACACGCATGGCCCACGGCTGTCGCCAGGGCAACACGCATGGCCCATAGCTGTCGCCAGGGCAACACGCATGGCCCACCGGTGCGGGCCGCCGCGACACGCATGGCCCACCCGTGCCACCCGCAGCGACGCGCATGGCCCATAACTGTCGCTGACGCCTGCACCAATGGCCCATGGGTGGGCCGATAGCCCCACGCATGGCCCATCGGTGGGGCTGCGCTGCGCCCACGAGCACCGGGCGGCGCCCACGAGCACCGCACCGCGGCCACGACGACCACCAGCGCTCGCACCCAAGCGCCGACGGATCATCCACCGCGGCCGCGCCGACTCATAGACTCGCCGCCATGGCCCCGAGTCTCCGCTCGCTGAGGAAGCCGTCCGAGAAGCCCCCGGCGAAGGCTTCCGGCAAGCCCGCGCGCGGGTCGGGCAAGGCGGCGCCGGACCCGAACGCCCCTCCCGGCCGGGTCGCGCAGATGCGCGAGGTCTGGAAGATGGTCCGCGCACAGGACCGGCGCGCGATCCCGCTGATCTTCGGCCCGGCGCTCGGCGTACTGGTCGTGCTGGTCGTCGTCGGCATCCTGATCGGGCAGCCGATCATCCTGTCGATCGCCGGAGTGCTGGTGGCGCTGGTGGTCGGTACGGCGATCTTCGGCCGGCGGGCGACCAAGACGATGTACGACCGGGTCGAGGGCCAGACCGGCGCGGCGGCCGCGATCCTGCAGGGCATGCGCGGCGACTGGCGGGTGACGCCGGCGGTCGCGTTCACCCGCAACCAGGATCTCGTGCACCGCGTGATCGGCCGGCCGGGGATCGTGCTGGTCGGCGAGGGCCCGTCGCCATCGGCGATCCGCGGGCTGATCACCGACCAGAAGCGGCGGATCGGCCGGGTCGCGCCCGAGACGCCGGTGTACGACGTGATCGTCGGCGACGGCGAGGGTCAGGTCTCCGTCCGCAAGCTGCAGAACCACGTCATGCGACTGCCGCGCAACCTCCGCAAGTCCGAGATCAGCGCGGTCGAGGCGCGGATGCGCGCGCTCGGCGGCCCGAGCATGCCGCTGCCGAAGGGTCCGGTGCCGACCAGGGTGCCCCGCGGCAAGATGCGCTGACACTTCCCGCGAGCGCCCTCGCCGTACTCGCCTCTCGGTTCGTTTCAGCACACAACGCTCGCGAGTCGACGCCGTTCTGTTGCTCTACGTCCGATATCACCGCCACATCCCGGCGCGTTGTGTGCTGAAACGCCCAGGGTTCGGGAGCCGACGAGCGGTCAGCGGGTGTGGATCATCACGGTGCCGGCGGCTCGGTCGTGCATCGCCCGGCCCGAGGAGTCGTTGAACAGCGCCGGTACGACGGTCGCCAGCAGCGCGGTCCGCAGCAGCACCCACTTGAAGGCGGCGCGACCCTGCTGGTCGGCGCGGAGTACGGCGATCCCGACCACGCGCATGCCGGGCGTCTGGCCGGCGAAGGTGACGAAGAACAGCTCGATCGCCAGGAAAACGAGGTACGACGTCAGGCTCTGCCGCGAGCTGTTGTGGAACCCGCCGTTGATCAGCGCGGCCAGCAGGTCCGCGATGATGCCGTCGACCACGAACGCCAGGAACCGCGGCCCGAATCCGGCGACCGCGCCGACTCGGGAAGCCGGCGGATCGGCGGGAGCGGGCACGGCGGCCACGCTAGCGGGCAGCGCCCCTCGCATGGCCCATGCGTGGGGTCACAGCCCCACCGATGGCCCATGCGTGGGGTGATAGCCCCACCGATGGGCCATGCGGGGGTGATAGCCCCACCGATGGGCCATGCGTGGGGCCGAGACCTGAGCCGATCCGGCCCGGCGTAACGCCGCCGAAACAAGGCGGTAACCGGAGGTCAACCGCCGGGACCTACGGTGGCCGTCATCCCGAGCACGGCCCGGAGTAGGTTGCCTGGTAGGAGGCGACTTCCCCGGTCCGGCCAGTCAGCGCAGGCGCCATGAGGAGGCGGCAGACCGCATGTTCGAAAGCTCCGATGACGTTCTCTCCTATATCTCGAAGAACGACGTGCAGTTCGTCGACGTACGGTTCTGCGACCTGCCGGGGATCATGCAGCACTTCACCTTCCCTGCGAGCAATTTCGGCGAGAGCGCGTTCAACGACGGGCTGATGTTCGACGGGTCGTCGATCCGCGGGTTCCAGCAGATCCACGAGTCGGACATGCTGCTGCTGGCGGACCCGACGACGGCGTACATGGACCCGTTCCGCCAGCACCCGACGCTGATCATGAACTTCTTCATCCACGACCCGCTGACCGGCGAGGCGTACAGCCGCGACCCGCGCAACATCGCGAAGAAGGCCGAGGACTACCTGCGCGGCTCGGGGATCGCGGACACGACGTACTTCGGGCCGGAGGCGGAGTTCTACATCTTCGACGACGTGCGCTACGACCAGACGCCGCACTCGTCGTACCACTTCCTGGACTCGGTCGAGGGCGCGTGGAACTCCGGGCGCGAGGAGCCGGGCGGCAACAAGGGCTACAAGCCGCGCTACAAGGGCGGCTACTTCCCCGTCCCGCCGACCGACCACTTCACCGACCTGCGCTCGGAGATGGTGCGGGTCCTGCTCGACATCGGGATCGACGTCGAGATGCAGCACCACGAGGTCGGTACGGCGGGGCAGGCGGAGATCGACTTCCGGTTCGACACGCTGCTGAAGACCGCCGACAACCTGATGAACTTCAAGTACGTCGTGAAGAGCGTCGCGCGCCAGCACGGCCGGACCGCGACGTTCATGCCGAAGCCGATCTTCCAGGACAACGGCTCGGGCATGCACTGCCACCAGTCGCTGTGGAAGGACGGCGCGCCGCTGTTCTACGACGAGATCGGGTATGCAGGGCTGTCGGACACCGCGCGCTACTACATCGGCGGGCTGCTCAAGCACGCGCCGTCGCTGCTGGCGTTCACGAACCCGACGACGAACTCCTACCGCCGGCTGGTGCCCGGCTACGAGGCGCCGGTCAACCTGGTCTACTCGCAGCGCAACCGCTCGGCCTGCTGCCGGATCCCGATCACAGGGTCGAACCCGAAGGCGAAGCGGCTGGAGTTCCGCGTACCGGACCCGTCGTGCAACCCGTACCTCGCGTTCTCGGCGATGCTGATGGCCGGCCTGGACGGGATCCGGAACAAGATCGAGCCCCCGGAGCCGGTCGACAAGGACCTCTACGAGCTGCCGCCGGACGAGCTCGCCGCGGTCGCCCAGGTGCCCGGCTCGCTCGAGGCCGTGCTGGACATCCTCGAGGAGGAGCACGAGTACCTGCTCGAAGGCGGCGTCTTCACCCCCGACGTGGTCGAGACCTGGATCGACTACAAGCGAGAGCACGAAGTCGACGCCATCCGGCTACGTCCCCACCCGTACGAGTTCGCCCTGTATTACGACATCTGATTCGGGCGTTTCGGCGACCTGCCGTTTTGGCCGAAAACCGGCCCTGACCTGCAGTTTTGGTTCCGACGGTTGCCGGCTGGTAACGGCTGTTTCTGGTGCTCCCAACATCCACAGAACATCCAGGATTTGATGTTGAAGCGGTCGGCGACCCTTGCGTAGCGACGCCGGCCGCTTGCGCTCGCCCCTCGCCGGACTCACAATGGTGTAGTACTCGAACATGTGAGCGAAGCGAGGAATACGGATGAACAAATCTGAGATGTGGGTCGTGTTGGGCTTTTTTCTGGTCGTCGGTGCCGTAGCGGGCACGATGGCAAAGAAGGAGGCCGCGGCGCTCGGCCTCAGCGCCATTGAGCTCGGACTGCTGACGATGGCAGCGGGCGCCTACGCATCGCGCAAACTCGCGTAAGGGGCATGGCCACCGCAGTTCCCCGAAGCGCCTGGCTGGCCCTTCCGGCATGGATCTGGGGAGGGTCGGCCGAGTCCTTTCTTGATGCGGCCGGGCTGGCCATCGTCGGCGAAGGGCAGCAAGACGGCTCGAACCTCTACAAGGTGGAGACGAGAGAGCGAAGCACGACGGGCCGCCCAGGGCTCGTCGCCTCTCGTGAGTTAGCAGGTCCGGGTGTGGCGGCCGAGCGATTCGATCTGATCGAGATCGCCGAGCGGAGTACGGACCAGAGTCCGCTGATTGACGTCCAGCGGCACGATCGGCTTCGCAGCGCGATCCAGGACATGGCGCGACGTCTCGAGGAGCGAGGTCCGTCCGACGACCTAACGCCACTGTTCGCGCTTCGCCAACTCGAGACCATCGCCGTGGCGCCGTCCGATCTCGCCGGAGCGGTCAAGACGATCTACACCGACCTTGGAGACATGAGGTTTGCGGAGTCGAACGAACGGATCTTCCCGCAGGTGGGCGTCCATCTGATCACGCGCGAGTCGGCGCTGACGCGCCGCGCGCACCTCCCGGCTGTTCTGTTACGGATCGAGCACGACCCCACGCTCGCCGCCGCTGACACCAGCTCGATCGCGGCGATCAACGCCGGCGGCGAGTTGGTCTTCGCAGGCTCTGGCGGTCTGAACGAGGGCGTGATGTTGCTCGACGCCTATCTGTCGCCGCTGATGCGAGCACTCACGCCGTTCGTCTGGGCAGTCCCGACCACCCGTGTCTCGGGCACCATCATTTACACCCTCGGTTGTGCACTACCTGGAGTCAGAGGCGAAGCCGCTGAACCGCTCCAACTGATGCCTAGCCGAAGCACGACCGAGCAGATCGAGAGACCTGATCTGACGGGTGCATCCTGTTCAGCGGCCCTCCAGTGGTGGACTCGTCGGCTCGACAGACTCCTCAGCGTCACGTCGGACCCGGCGACCTTCACCGACGACGGGGATCGCTACGTGCCCAACAAGCACCTGCATGCGCTGCTGACGATCGACCAGGTGTTCCGTCGGACCGGGTCCATCCTCCAGGCACATCGCGACATCGACGCGCGACGTGTGTTGCTATTCACCGTCTTGGATTCACTGCAAAAGCTGACGAGTCGAAATCTGCTCACTATGTGTCGCCTCGCATTCGCCACGAGCACTCTGCAAGAGCTTGAGTCCGAAATACCGACAGCCGCACAGCCGGTGC
>DATJSI010000086.1 GCA_035504215.1 Mycobacteriales bacterium | reverse complement strand
GGGTCGGCGAACCCGGCGCTGACGATCATGGCGCTCGCGGCGCGTGCAGCCGACGGTTTGGTCGCGCGGCAGCGCGACGGCACCCTTGTCTCGGGCGCGGCGTGACCGTTACGCAGCCCGACCCGGCCATCGTCCGGATCGATGTCGCGGCCTATTCGATACCCACCGACGCGCCGGAGGCGGACGGCACGCTCGCCTGGGATTCAACGACCGTGGTGGTGGTTCACGCGCACGCCGGCGGTCGCCGAGGGATGGGTTGGACCTACGGCAGCGCGGCCGCCGCGCATCTGATCCACGAGACCCTCGAACCCTTGCTGTGCGGTCGATCGGCCTTCGACGTGTCTGGCGCCAATGGCCGGATGAGCAAGGCGGTGCGCAACATCGGGCGGCCGGGCATCGCGGCAACGGCCATCTCCGCCGTCGATGTCGCCCTGTGGGACCTCAAGGCGCGCCTGCTCGACCTTCCGATCATCGGATTGCTCGGCGCGACGCGGGAGAGCACGCCGGCGTACGGAAGCGGCGGTTTCACGACGTACGACGACCAGCAGACCACCAAGCAGGTGCAGCAGTGGATCGACGACTGCGGCATCACGATGGTGAAGATCAAGATCGGCGAGTCGTGGGGCACCTGCGCCGACCGTGACCTGCAGCGCGTGGCCATCGTGCGGAAGCTGATCGGCGACCGGGCGCTGTTCGTGGACGCCAACGGCGGCTACGACGTCGGTCAGGCGGTGCGGGTGGGTCACGCCCTGGACGAGTTGGGGGTGAGCTGGTTCGAGGAGCCGGTGAGCTCCGACAACCTGCCCGGGTTGAACACCGTCCGGCAGGCGCTCATGGCCGACGTGACCGCGGGGGAGTATGGCTGGGACCTGCCCTACTTCTACCGGATGATTGCGGCGGAGGCGGTCGACTGCCTGCAGATCGATGCGACACGCTGCGGCGGCATCACCGAGTTCCTGCGGGCCGCCGCGACGGCCGCGGCCGCGAACCTCGAGGTGTCCGCCCACTGCGCACCGCACCTGCACGGCTCGTTCGGCTCGGCGGTGTCGAACCTCCGGCATATCGAGTACTTCCATGACCATTCTCGGATCGAGGAACGGCTCCTGTTCGACGGCGCCCGGCAGCCGTCGACCGGGCAGCTGACTCCGTCCGGGGAGTGCGGGCACGGGTACGTGCTGCGCGAAGCGGACGCCGAGCAGTGGCGGGTGGCGTGATGCGGCGGTCGGCCGGATGAAGGGAGTGCTGTTCGACATCGACGGCACGCTGGTCGACACCAACTACCTGCACGCGGTGACCTGGGCCGAGGCCTTCCGCTCCTGCGGGTACGCCGTTGCCACGAGCCGGCTGCATCATCTGATCGGGCAGGGTTCGGATCGGCTCGTGACGTCGGTGTTGGGCAAGGATGATCCTGCAGTGGCCGAGGCGCACGCGGACTTCTACGGTCCGCACCTTCACCACCTGTGCGCATTTGATGGGGCGGCGGACCTCCTTCGCAAGATCCGAGCATCCGGGGTCAGCGTGGTCCTGGCGACGAGCGCCGCCAAGCGTGACGCCCGGTTCCTGGCCGATGCGATCGACGCCGATGACGCGATCGACCACCTCACGACGAACGACGACGCCGACTCCTCGAAGCCGGACCCGGACATCGTGAACGCCGCGCTTCGCGGCGCCGGGCTGGACGCCGCCGACTGCGTCTTCGTGGGGGACACGACGTGGGACGTGGAGGCCGCAAAACGGGCCGGCATGCCGTGCATCTGCGTCCTCACCGGTGGGATCGACGAACGCGAGCTACGCGATGCAGGCGCGATCGAGATCTACGAGGATGTCAGTGCGCTTCACGAGCGGCTTGCGCAGTCGGCCATCGGGGCGCTGATCGACCGCTAGTTGCCGACGTCGGGCGATCAGCGACGGCCGAGCGCGCGGGCCAGCTCGTCCCGGCCCATGCTCGATCGACCGGGAAGGTCGCGGCGCTTCGCCTCCTCGTACAGCTCAGCGCGGGTGGCCGGGGTCCGGCTTCCCGTCCGCTTGCGTTGCGCGACCGCTGCGCCCTGCTTTCCCAACGCTGTCCTGGTGGACTTCGGGAGGTTGGCGATGGAGCGCTTGGAGCGAGCGCCCGCCTGCGCCTTCTTGACGTTCTTACGAGCCGCCGCAACCTGCTTCCCACTGGCCATCTGGTCCTCCTGAGAAGTGGAGCCGTCAGTGTCAATGGCCTACCCGCCCGCCTCGCTGCCTACTCGGCTGGCTCATTGCCTACTCGGCACTGCCGGCGGCATGCGGCCAGGTGTGCGTCACCGTGGTCGCGGGTACCCGCCAGACGTAGTCATCCCCGTGGAAGGAAGCTTTAACGTGCCGAACCAGTTCGCGCTCGATGTCACGCGAATCCGCGAGCAAGCTCGTGAGCAGATCGATCGCGGTCCCGTCACGAAGGACTTCGGCGCCGATGTCGATGCCGTGATCGACGTACTCAACCAGGTGGTCGCCACCGAGATCGTCTGTTACCTGCGTTACACGCAGCACGCGATCGTCGCGTCAGGGATCGATCGGGCCCAAGTGGCGGCCGAGTTCAGCGAACATGCGCAAGAGGAGCGAGCGCACGCCGAGAGAGCGGCCGAGCGGATCAGCCAGCTCGGCGGCGACCCCGACTTCAGCCCGGACGCGCTGAAGCGATCGCATACCGACTACGCGACGGCGGCGGGCAACGACCTCAAGGCCATGCTGGAGGAGAACCTCGTCGCGGAGCGGATCGTGATCGCCAGCTACCGAGAGATCATCCGCTGGCTCGGTGACGGCGATCCGACCACTCGGCGGCTGATGGAGGGAATCCTCGAAGAGGAGGAGGAGCACGCCGACGATCTGGTCGACCTGCTCGGCATCTGAGCTAGCCCGCGCGGCGCGGGGCCGTCGATGACGATCCGCGTCGGAACGAGCGGATGGCAGTACGCAGACTGGCGCGGCCTGTTCTACCCCGATCGGTTGCCGCAACGCGAATGGCTGAGCTGGTACGCCGCAGCCTTCGACAGCGTTGAGGTCAATGCGACGTTCTACCGGCTGCCCAAGCGGGAGGCGGTGCAACGCTGGGCGGACACGCTGCCCGACGGCTTCCTCATGACCGTCAAGGCCAGCCGCTACCTCACCCACATCAAACGACTGCGCGATCCCGAGGAGCCGGTGCAGCGGTTACTCGACCGGATCGAGCCCTTGCGCGAGCGCGCCTTGCTCGGCCCGGTGCTGCTCCAGCTACCGCCCGCCTTCCCGGTCGACTGCCCGCGCCTCGAGCAGACCCTCGCCTGCTTGAACGGGCACGTCCCGGTCGCGGTCGAGCTCCGCGACCCGTCCTGGTTTCACGCCGACGTGCGCGACGTCCTGGCCGCGTTCGACGCGCCGCTGGTATGGGCCGACCGGGACGGGCGTGCGACGGGGCCGCTGTGGGAGACCGCGAGCTGGCGTTACCTGCGGCTGCATCATGGCCGTGACTCGTGGTCGTACGACACGTCGACGTTGCGTCGATGGGCTCGCCGGCTGTCGGCCCACGATGGCTTTGCCTACGCCAACAACGACCCGGGCGGTGCCGCGGTCGAAGACGCTCGACGGCTGCGCGAACTGCTCGCCGATCTGCCATGAGTCGGCGAACTCCGATCCGGGTACTCAGGAGGTATGACTGAGTTCGGCTACTTCCTTTCCGCAGAAGAGCTCTCGCCCGCGGAGCTGGTCCGCGCCGCGCACCTTGCGGAGGACGCAGGGTTCGATCGGATCTGGATCTCCGATCACTACCACCCGTGGACGAGGGAGCAGGGCGAAAGCGCTTTCGTCTGGACGATCCTCGGAGCGATCGCGGCGCAGACCGAGCTGAGGATGACGACGGCCGTGACCTGCCCGACCGACCGCATCCATCCCGCTGTCATCGCGCAGGCTGCTGCGACCGTCGCCTCCGTCGCGCCGGGCCGATTCACGCTTGGGGTCGGCACCGGAGAGCGGCTGAACGAGCACATTCTCGGCGGCTTGTGGCCGCCGGCAGAGATTCGACGCGAGCGACTGGCCGAGGCGATCGAGATCGTTCGTCGGCTCTGGTCCGGCGAGACCCTCACCCATCGCGGCGCGCACTACGTCGTCGACGCGGCACGGGTTTTCTCGCTTCCGGAGCAGCTGCCGTCGATCCTCGTATCTGGCTTCGGGCCGGAGTCGGCAAAGCTCGCCGCAGCGGTTGGTGATGGCTATATCAACGTGCAGCCCGACGGCGATCTGGTCAAGGCATACCGGGACGCCGGCGGAAGGGGCTCGGTCCAGGGCGGTCTCAAGATCTGCTGGGCCGGCTCGGCGGATGACGCGGCGAAGACGGCGTACCGGCTCTGGGGCCACGAGGCCGTTGGTGGGCAGAGCGCCCAGGATCTGCTGTCGTGGACCGAGTTCGAGACGCTCGGCGAGGCCGTCACGCCTGACCAGGTCGCGGAGACCTTCCCGTGCGGGCCCGATCCCGAGCCGGCCGCGAAGCTGATTCGCTCCTACGTCGACGCCGGTTTCGACGAGGTCTATGTCTCCCAGATCGGTCCCGACCAGGAGGGCGGTATCAAGTTCCTCGCCGAAGAAGTGCTTCCGTCGCTGCGCGGCCGAGCCTGAGTTGCTGAAAGGTGACACAGCCGACGTGACGACGGCACCGATCGTCGGGTCGCGCGGCGCGGTGGAGGCCTGGTGGGACCGCTATCACGGTGCCCGCAGCATCGACGGCGCCGAGTTCGCCCGGCCCGAGGTGGTGAGCGAAGTGCTCACTGACCTGGCCGCCGACGTGCTCGACCGGCTCCCCTTGCCAGGGTCCGGCCGGACGACGGCGCGGTTCGCGGCGCTCACCGGGATCGGCGAGATCGACCTCAACCTCGGCCGGCTTGCGGAGGCGCACGCGGACGCGGTGGCGATCTTGGCGGAGCTCGCGCCCGACTACCCGCGGCCGGCGCGATCGTTGTGGGGGGTGTGGGCGGCCGAGGACCCGCGGCAGCGGCTGCATGCCGGTCGCGACACCCTCGGCCGCTGGTCCCTCGAGGGCCGCAAGGGTTGGTGCAGCGGCGCGACCGGCAGCACCCACGCCTTGGTGACGGCCGACGACGGGGAAGGCTCGCGTCCTTTCGCGGTCGAGCTCGATCAGCCCGCGGTCCGTACGGATAGTGCGCGGTGGCCCTCGCCCACGCTGGCCGGCGCGGACACTCGGGCGGTCGAGTTCCACGGCGCGGTCGCGGTGCCGATCGGCGCGGTCGGCAGCTACCTGACTCGCCCCGGCTTCTGGCACGGCGCCGCCGGCGTCGCGGCGGTCTGGTACGGCGGTGCGGTGGCGGTGGGTCGGCGGCTGCTCGACTCGAGCCGGCGTCGTGACCTGCCCGACATCGACCTGGCCCATCTGGGTGCGGTCGACGCCGCCCTGACCGCGGGACGCGCCGTCCTGCTCGAAACGGCAAGGGCAATCGACGCCGATCCCGATGACCGTGCGGAGCTTGGCGAGGCGCGCGCACGCAGCACCCGCGCGGTCGTCGAGGCTTCGGCCACCGAGGTGATCGACCGCGTGGGCCGCGCGCTCGGTCCGTCGCCATTCGTCACGGACGACCGGCACTGGCGGAAGGTCGCCGACCTGCAGCTCTACCTCCGGCAAAGCCACGCGGACCGCGACCTCGCCGAGCTCGGCCGGCAACTGGCCGCACGAGGTCCCGAGTGGTGACGATCGACGTCAACCGTCCGCGCACGGATGAGCGGCATTGGCGGGCATGGCTGACGGCTACCGCTCTCGCGCCGGTTCAGCTGCCGGCGCCGGGCCGACGGATCCTCGTGGTCGCCGCCCACCCGGACGACGAGGTGCTCGGCGTGGGCGGGCTGCTCCACCGGCTGGCGGGACAGCATCCCATCGCCATCGTGTGGGCCACGGACGGCGAGGCGTCACACCCGGGCTCGTCGGTCGTGCGGCCCGAAGCCCTGGCCGTCATCCGGCGTCAGGAATCCCAGCGCGCGCTCGCGTCCCTTGACGTCGTACCGGTCGAGAGCCACCACCTCGGCTTGCCGGACGGACGTCTCTTCGAGTGCCGGGACAATCTCGCCGCTGCGCTGCGCCGGCTGGTCGCACCCGGCGACCTCGTGCTCAGTACGTGGCGGGAGGACCGGCATCCCGACCACGAGACGGTCGGTGCAGTCACTTCCGGGCTGGGCGTCGAGTGCTGGCAATTCCCGATCTGGATGTGGCAATGGGCGGAGCCGGCGGATCGGATGGTGCCGTGGCGTCATGCCCGGTGCGTGCCCGCCATCGATGGTGCGGCGAAAGCGACGGCGATCGCCTGCTTCACCAGCCAGACCGAGGCACTCGGTCCAGAGCCCGCGGATGCCGCGATCCTGCCGCCGCACGTCGTCGAGCGGTTCGTCCGGCCGTTTGAGGTCGTGTTCGTCGAATGACCGTGAGCCTTGCGCCTTCCTACTTCGAGCAGATGTACGCCGACAGCGCCGACCCGTGGTCATTGGCAAGTCGCTGGTACGAGCAGCGCAAGTACGCGCTGACCGTGGCCAGCCTGCGGCGCGAACGGTACCGGCGCGGGTTCGAACCCGGCTGCTCGATCGGGGTCCTCAGCAAAGCCCTTGCCGCGCGATGCGACGAGCTGATCGCCACGGATGTCGTTCCGCAGGCCGTCGAGATCGCCGGCCGTCGGGTGGCGGCATCGCCCCACGTCCACGTGCGTGAACTCGCCGTGCCGCGCCAGTGGCCTGACGGCCGGTTCGACCTGCTCGTTATCAGCGAGCTGGGCTACTACCTGTCTCACTCAGAGCTCGGCGGACTGGTCGAACGGGCGGCGAGCAGCCTGGAGCCCGACGGCGACCTCGTCGTCGTGCACTGGCGCCATGAAGTTCCGGACTACCCCCTGACCGGTGACGACGTCCACGCGGCCTTCCGATCCGCCGGTGGGTTGCAACTCGTGGCCGCTCATGAAGAGACCGACTTCCGGCTCGACGTCTTCGCCCCGTTGGGCGCACCGTCCGTCGCCGAGCGGGAAGGACTGGTCTGATGCCGTCGATCACCGCGGTTGCGGTCATCATTCCGGCTCGCGACGAGGAGGAGCTGCTCCCCGCCTGCCTGGACGCCGTTGCCGCGTCAGCTCGCGTGGTCGACGTGCCAGTGCATGTGGTCGTCGCGCTCGACAGCTGCCGGGATGGAACTGCCGGTATCGTCCGCGCCCGCCCATGGGTCACGTCGGTCGAACTCGATGCCGGAAGCGTCGGAGCGGCACGCGCGGCCGCTGCCGCCACGGCTCTGACGGTCTGCGGGGAGCACGGCCCCGAAGAGCTGTGGCTGGCATGCACGGATGCGGACTCGACAGTGCCCGTGGACTGGCTGTCGACCCAGCTTCAGCTGGCCGCCGATGGCTGGGAGGTGACGGTCGGCACGGTCGATGTCGATGACTGGTCCGGCCATCCCGACGACGCCCGTCGTGCATGGCGCGACGGCTACCAACCGGTCGAGCACCATCCGCACATTCATGGCGCGAACCTCGGACTCACTGCGGCGGCGTACCTGGCGGCCGGCGGGTTCCCGCCACTTCCACTCGGTGAGGATGTCGCGCTGGTCGGTCGGCTTGCCGGTCGGCGGGTGATCCGGACCGCCAGCCACGGCGTGCTGACCAGCGCACGCACCTCGCCCCGGGCTTCGGGTGGGTTCGGCGACTACCTGCGATCGGTGGCGGGTTGACCATTGAGGGAGTGCCGCAGGGGTCGCGGGGTAGGTCGACCGGGTGTCGATCAGTGACGTACTGGCGCGGCTAACCGCGCGAATCGAAACCGCGAGCCGGCTTGATCCCGCGGCCGGAAAGCTGCACACCGCAGGCGATGTCGCGCTGGCATCACCGGCCGCCCGGGATGCGCTGGCCGGACGAGCCATCGGTCATCCGCTTCATCCGATCCTCGTGCAGCTCACCGGCGGGTCGCTGATGAGCGCGACCGCGCTCGACCTCATCGGTGGCAGCAAAGCGCGTCCGGCCGCCCGGCGGCTGATCGGCCTCGGCCTGCTCAGTGCAGTTCCCAGTGCACTCGCCGGCCTGTCCGACTGGCTGGACACCGAGGGCGCGGAGCGCCGGGTCGGCGTCGTGCACGCGGGGACTAACACCGTGGCACTCGGCGCTTATCTCGTCTCGTTTGCAAGCCGCTCGCGCGGTCACCGCGGCCGGCCAAGCGCCGCGATCGGCATCGCGGCGCTCTGCGTCGGTGGCTGGCTCGGCGGTCACCTGTCGTTCGGTCTCGGCGTGGGCGTGGACACGACGGCGTTCCAGACCGGCCCGACCGACTGGGAGGACGTGGCCGCGGTCGAGGAAGTCACGGATGAGCTGCGCCAGGTGGTGGCCGACGGCGTTGCGCTGGTGCTGAGCCGGATCGATGGCGAGGTGGTAGCGCTCGCCGACCGGTGCACGCATCGTGGCGGTCCGTTGAGCGACGGTGAACGCGACGGCGACTGCGTCATCTGCCCATGGCACGGCAGCCGGTTCAGCCTGCGCACCGGTGACGTCAAGCAGGGTCCCGCGGTTCGGCCGCAGCCGGTGTACGAGACCCGAGAGCGCAACGGACGGATCGAGGTACGCCGGACCGAGGCGCGTGCGCTTCGCCGCAACCCGGTAGGCACGTGAGCGAGTCGGGACATCGGGTCGCGACCCGTCGATCCGGCCCGCTGGCCGATAGCTATCCGGCGGCGGTCGTGCTCGTCGTCGTTGCGCTTGCGCCGTACCTCATGCTCACGGCGGCGGTGCTGCCGTTGAGCACTGTGCTTGCAACAAGCGTGGGGTTGAGCAAAGAGAGCTTCACGATCGTTCTATCGATGTCGGATGCTGCGTACGCGTTCGGCACCGTGCTCGCTGTGCAGTTCGCCCAGCATCTGCGGCCGCGGCGGATGCTCGTGCGCTACGCGGTTCTCTTGGTGGTGGCCTCGGTGCTCGCGGTCTGGGCGCCCACCGGCGCGGTGTTTGCGGCCGGCTTCGTCGGACAAGGGCTCTGCACCAGCCTGCTCCTCATCGCAGCGGTGCCTCCGCTGGTCATCGGTTGGCCGGCACGAAAGGTGCCGGTGACGGCGTCGTTCATGAACCTATGCATCTTCGGCGCCGTCGCACTCGGCCCCACGATCGGGGCTTTGCTTGCCGACGCCAAGCAGTGGAGACCGTTGTTCATTGCGGTTGTCGTCTCCAGCACGAGCACGGTGCTGTTCGCGCTCCTCACGTTCCAGGACGATGACCCGGCCGACCGTAGCGCTCCGTGGGACATCGTTGCCGTGGTTCTCGCCGCCGTCGCGTGCGCCGCGGCCTTCTTCGGTGTCGGACTGCTTGAGGGCCGGTTGTCGGCGACGGTGGCAACGATCGGGCCGCTCGCCGGCGGGGTGCTCGCCCTCGTGATCCTCGTCATTCATCAATACCGTGCGCGCCAGCCGCTCACCCCGGTCCGGCTGCTTGCGACGACGATGCCGACGGTGGGCTTGTTGACGGCGTTGCTGGCGAGCGCCGCGGGGTTCGGCCTCATGGAGCTTCTGCTTCAGTACCTGAAGTCGGTGACCAGTCCGCTGCATATCGCGGCACTGTTCGCTCCGGAGTTCGGTGCTGCAGTGCTGGTGGCTGGTGCCTTCGGCCTGGTGTTGCCGACCAGAGGCATCGCTGTGTTCGCCCTGTCCGGTCTCGTCCTCCTCGTCGCGTCGGCAGTTGTGTGCCATGTGATCGTGGCCGGTGGCGCCGAGGACCTTGCCTATGCAGCGACCACCTTGATCGGGCTGGGCCTTGCCGCCTCGGTGTCACCCGCGCTGTTCCTCGCCGGTTTGTCGCTGCGATCCGTGCAGATCCAGCGGGTCTTCGCCCTGATCGAGCTGTTGCGCGGCGTGGCGGCATTCGTCACCGCGCCGTTGCTGGTCTTCGTCGTATCGGTCGTTGGAAGCTCGCCGCAGTCCGGCCTGCAGGTGGGTGTCTGGGTGTGCCTGCTGCTAGCCGCCGGCGGCGGGGTCGTTGCGGGTACGACACTGATCGCCGGCGGCGGCGGCTTGCCCCGACCGGACATCGAGGAGTGGCAGGAGCGCGACAACCCCGCCTGGATCTCGCCCCCGTTGTTCGACGCGGTCAGGTCTCATCCACGGCACGCGCGCGAACGGGGACACACGTCGGCGCAGCCGCAGCGCTCGGGCGAGGAGCCGGTGCCCGCGGCGTCGGGCACGAGAGGCCCTTAGCTCTCGTCTCGGCCGGTCATGAGACCGCCCGGTTCTATGGGGTCGGTGGCGTCGATGCGCAGCGCTGCCGGGAGCGTGTCCCGAACGGCGAAGATCGACTCCAGGCCCGTGATCTTCAGCACCTTCAACGTCTGCGGTCGCGTGCAGATGACAGTCATGCTCCCGCCCTTTGACTGCACCCGCTTGGTAGCGCTGACCAACACGCCGAGTCCCGTGCTGTCGACGAACGAGACGCCTTCGAGGTCCACAACGAGGTCTGTGGCACCCTCGTTGATCAAGCTGAGAAGGGCATCTCTCAACGCCGGCGCGGTCGCGATGTCCAGCTGACCGCGCACGGTTGCCAGTGCGCCCGAAGGATGGTCGATGTCGATGCTGAAGTCAGAGTCCATCTGCGCACGGAATCCACAACTACGGCGTCGGCCGTACGTAGGGAGCCTGCTCGCTGCTGAACAGTAGCCTCGCGGACATCATTTGCTCGGCTGGTGAATGATCTTGTCAGCCGTCTGATGGACGGTCAACTCTGCGGCTCTGCCGCGACGCGATCGCGCACGTCGTTATGCCTGCGAACCTTCTCCGAGGACAACGGTCCCGGTCTCTGTCAGCTCCTCCGCCACATCGCGAAGCTTGCGCTGAGTGCGTTGCGACATTGCGATGAGCAGCTGGAAGGCCTGGTCGGCACCGATCCTGTGCCGCTCCATCAAGATCCCCTTCGCCTGGCCGATGACGTCCCTGCTGTCGAGGGCCACCAGCAGGTTGGCGCGGACCCGGCTGGCGGCCATGGTGGCTGCAGCGTGTGCGGCCAGCAGCTCACCGACCTGGTCGGCCGACGCGCGGAACGCGCCGGCCTCCCGCGAGTAGAGATTCAGCGCCCCGATCGCCTGCAACTCGGTGAACAGGTGGAAGCACTTCATCGACCGGATGCCATAGGTCAGCGCATGCCGTGTGAACTCCGGCCATCGCGGCTCGCTCTGCATGTCGTCAACGACGACGACGACCGACTTGTCGGGTCTCGCGGCATCCAGGCACGGGCCCTGGCGGGTCGCGTACTGCGCCTTGTCGATCTGTCGCACCAACTCGTCGGACGGGGCGTAGGTGAACATCGCCGTCTCGTCGACCACCGTGATGCCGGCGTAGTCGGCGCCGGGCACTTCGGAGACGACCACCTCGATGACGTGCTTCAGCAAGGTTTCTTCGTCGTGCTCGTCACCGAGCCGGCGAATCAGATCGGCGAGGTTGCCGGGAACCGAGGGTGCCGCCACGCTCGGACTCCTCCGTCAAGGTTCGCTCACAGATCGCCCTCCCAGGGGCGTTCGTGCGGTTCGGAGGAGTATTTGCCCGGGCGGCGGCCAAGTACACCCCGACCACGACCTCGCGGCCGGCGCGACATCAGGTGTCGATCACGATCACAACGGGTACCGACCAGACAGGCCGGAGCGCGGCCGACGGATTGGGAGGTCGGGCATGTTGCTGATCATTGCGTTGATTCTGCTGGTCGTCTTCGGGGGCCTCGGTTTCCTACTCCACGTCCTGTGGTGGGGACTCATTCTCGCCGTGATCATTGCGATCGCCCACGCCCTTACCGGGCGGCGGGCTTAGCTCATCGGAAGGACTCATGAACAGCAACGGAACAGCGCCGAATCCGGGTATCGCGGTCGTGACGGGAGGTAGCGCGGGCGTCGGCCGAGCGGTGGTGCGTGAACTAGCCGCGAGCGGGTGGGACGTTGTGGTGTTCGCGCGCGGCCAGGCCGGCGTTGATTCCGCGGTGCAAGACGTGGAGGACGCCGGGCGGCGCGGTCGCGGCTTCACGATCGACGTCACTGACCTCGAGCAGCTGCGAGTCGCAGCCGCCGACGTCGAGCGGGAACTGGGTCCGATCGACGCCTGGGTGAACGTGGCCTTCGTAGGTGCGTTGCGCTATTTCTGGGACACCGATCCAGAGTCCTTCCGTCGCATCACCGATGTGACGTATTTCGGACAGGTTAACGGCACCAGGGTGGCCCTCGAGTTGATGCGTCCCCGAGATCGTGGCGTCATCGTCAATGTCGGTTCGGCGCTTGCCTTCCGCGGCATACCACTGCAGTCGGCGTACTGCGGTGCAAAGCATGCCGTGAAGGGTTTCACCGAGTCCGTGCGAACGGAGTTGAAGAGCGAGCAGAGCCAGGTGCATCTCGGAATGGTGCAGCTGCCCGGCCTCAACACTCCTCAGTTCGACTGGAACGACAACGCCTTTGACAAGCACCCCCAGCCGGTGGCGCCGATCTTCCAGCCGGAGGCGGCGGCACGGGCGATTCGGTTCGCGGTGGAGCATCCGCGGCGGAACATGTGGGTCGGCGCATCGACGGCGTACACCATTCTCGGCAACCGTCTGATTCCGGGCGTTCTCGACTGGTACCTCGGCCGCTCAGGTGTGAAGGGTCAGCTTTCGGACCAGCCTGGGCCGCGGCACGGCGCCAACCTGTTCCAGCCCCGCGACCAGCACACGGACCGCGGCGCGAGGGGCATGTTCGACCGCAAGGCACATCCGCACGACCCGTGGTCGGGGTTGGCGATCGCAGCTGGGCGGGTCAGCTCGCGACTCGCTGAAGTGCGTCATAGCCGAACTGCAGCAGGTCGGCACCAGTAACCACGGTGAGAACGGTTGCAGCGGTTCGGGCCAGCCGGGGGTTCGCGACGTAACCGAGCACGAATGCGGTGGCCACCCACATGTCGAGGCAGAACGGGCAGGTCACCAGTTCACCGACGGCATGGCTGAATCCGGTCCCGACCACCTTCTCGGAGACTTCCGACTCGCCGCTCTGCCCTTCGAACTCGGTGAAAGGCGCGCGGAACGGGCTCGACACCGGGTCCTTGGCGAGCAGCCGCGAGGCCTTGTGGGTGGCGACCATTCCGAGGGCGACGTCCCGCAACGGAAACTCGGCGGGGAGCCGGCGCCCCTTGTGTCGCAGCACACCCGCTGCCGCCGACACGCTCGAGCTGTAGATCGTGAGCAGGATCAGGAACGATCCGAGCGGGCGGTCAGAACCGTGCTCGTACCTGTGCTTTATCCGCTCAACAGCAGTCATGGTCATACCTTCCGCCTACCCGGGTACGCCGCGGACCAACCGGTCGCGCAGCCCGGCCGGTGAGTTCGGTCGAGGTTCGTTCGAGGGCGGCAGCGGTTCGCCTATGACGAGCCCGCGCTCATGACGAGACCGTGCCGCCGTTGAGACCGGGATGCTCGCGGTGCCGACGCCCGTGCTCGGGCGGCGGCGGGATCGGGCGGTCGTCGCCGTTGCGCACCGTGAAGAACGAATGCAACCCGGTGATGCTGAACAGCCGCAGAATCTCGGGGCGGTGGCAGACGACGAGCAGCTCGCGTCCTTCCGACCGCATCCGCTTGTTGGCACTCGCGAGAACGCCGAGGCCGGTGCTGTCCATGAACGTCACGCTGTCGAGGTCGACGACCACCCGGGCATGACCGGCCGCGATCAGGGTGAGAAGTGCCTCCCGGAAGGCCGGCGCCGTTGCGATGTCCAACTCACCGGTCGCGGTGAGGATCGACTGCTCCCGGACGTCGAGCCTCAGGACCATGAGCTTGCCGTCGGCGGCGCGACGGGCCCGCGTTTGCACGGCTTCCTACGCCACATCGATGTCGGAGGTGCCCGGCTCGGATGCGGGCTTGGCTACGGCGCCCATTCGGCGGTGGTGCACTTCCGGGTCGAGCCGGGCCTTCACGACGATCTCACCATTGCGCTGCCCGAGTTGCTGGGTCGCGACCTGCAGCATCATCTGCTGCTGGTCCTCACCACTGAGCCCGAACAGCTTGGTGGCCTCGTAGGCACGCAGCACTTCATTGACGATGACGACACGGGGGTAGGTCGGGAACCGGTCGGCGAGGTTGTGGCATAACTCGGCCATGAGCAGATCGGCAGCCTGGGCTGGGGGTACGGACTTCGGCCGCATCGGCGGCTCCTTGAGTGGGCACGACGAAGTGGATTGACGACGCGCGCTCACTTCTGAGCACCTAACAGGGGGCGCTCGCTGCTGAGCACCAACCGAGCGGCCAGCAAGCCCGGCACCGGCTACCTCTCGACGATTGCACGGTGTGCATCGCTGGTCAAACCGCGCCGGTCAAACCGTGTGCTGCATGCGGGCGCCGGCCTGCGCACCGGCCGTTGCTTCGAGCCGTTGCAACGCATAATCCGCCGGTATCCGGGAACAACCGGCATGATCCAAGGCGGAGCAAGTAGCGGGCAGGCAGTGCGGTGGCACGAGAAGAGATTCGATGCGCGGGTGCCGGGGCTGACGTTCTTTCCGGCGCCTGATGGCCACCTGGTCGCGGCGGGACGTCATCCGTTTGTTCGGTGCGGCGGGCGTCGCGGCGGCTGCAGCGGGCTGTGCCCGACCTCATGCGACGACGGCGCCGACGCGCATGTCGGTCGCCGTCCACCCGTTGCGCCGTACGGTCCCGGAGTACGACCAGCCGGGCGACTCGCACTGGCGGGTGACCAGACCGGGGCCACTGTTGGCCGTCAACGGTTACCTCGACCGCACGACCGTCATGCCCGGCGATGCCGTGCAGCTGTTCGCAGCGTCCACCAACGCCGCCATTCGGGCCGACGTCTTCAGGATGGGGTGGTACGCCGGCAAGCTGGCCCGCCGCGTCGCCGGTTTCGAGCGTGTCATCGTGCCGCGGCCGTCCGAGCCGGCGCTGGATCCGGCCACGCGGACCATCACCGCCGGGTGGAGTCCGGTTCTGCGATTCGGGACCGGTGGTTGGACACCCGGTGCATATCTGATCCGGCTGCGCTGTGACGACGGTGAGCGGCACGTGCCGTTCATCCTCACCTCGCCGCGCACGCTGGGTGCGCCCGTTGTCGTGCACTCGACCGCCACCTGGCAGGCCTACAACACCTGGGGCGGCTACAGCCTCTACCAAGGTCCGGGCGGCCCGGCCGACTACGACAACCGCGCGTACGTCGTCAGCTTCGCCCGACCGTTCGACGGAAACGGCGCGCAGCGCTTCCTCGACAGCGAGCTTGGTGTGGTCGCGCTGATCGAGCGGCTGCGGTTGCCGGTCGCACACACGACCAGCGAGCAGCTCGACCTCGACCCGCAACGGCTCGACGGCGCTACCGCGGTGATCTCGCTTGGCCACGACGAGTACTGGACGCCGACGATGCGGGAGCGGGTGACGACGGCTCGCGACCGCGGCGTCAACGTCGCGTTTCTCGGCGCAAACGCCTGCTTCCGACGGATCCGGCTCGAGCGCAGCCGGCCCACCGGCGACCGGGACGTCGTGTGTTACAAGACCGACTACCAGCTCGACCCCGACTACGGCGTCGACAACGCCGCGGTGACGAATGACTACCGCGAACCTCCGGACCCGGATCCGGAGTGCACACTGACCGGCACGTATTACGAGGCCTACCCGACATCCGCGTCGTACACCGTGTACTCCCCGGACAGCTGGCTGTTCGGAGACGTGAAGGTGGAGACCGGCGAGGAGTTTCCCGGGCTGATCGGGCCAGAGTACGACCGGGTCAACCCGGTCGTACCGCTGCCGCGACCGATGCAGGTCCTGTCGCACTCCCGGTTGACCTGCAAGGGCATTCACAGCTTCAGTGATTCCGCCTACTACACGCGCCCTAGCGGAGCAGGGGTCTTCAACGCCGGAACCATGAGCTGGGTGCACGGCTTGGCCGGCAGCCAGGGGCAACTGAGTCGGCGCACCACCCGGCTCGTCACGGCGGTCACGTCGCGGCTGCTCACCGAGTTCGCCAAAGGGCCGGCGCTCGAACGCGGTCTCGAGGCTCACGACAACCTCGACGCGGTGCATCCGTGGGTGGGTGACCCGACCTACCTGCGCCACAACCTCTGGTGAGCCAGTCAGCGGTCTCTCAGGTGCTCCGGATTGCCCGTCCGCTCTCTTCGTCGAACAGACGCAGGCCATCGGGATCGATGACGAAGCTCGCCGTCGTGCCCGGCTTGATCGTGCTGTTGGGCGGAGTGCGGGCAATTCCGTCGGACAGCGTGGCCGCCCCGATGTCGCCGGCGCGGAGCGAAGCTGCCTCGTCCGCGGAGGTCGTCGCCGTCATGGCATCGGAGGTCTGCACCCGCTCGGCATCGATCTGGAAGTGCACCAGGTGCTCGGAGCCGAGCGACTCGACGAGCTCGACAGTCGCCGTCAGCAGGTTTCCGCGCGAAGTCGCGTCTCCGTTCGCCTCGTGCATGTTCTCGCCACGGAAGCCGATGATCACCGGTTGGTTGCGGTAGGGCGCCAGCGCGGGGTCCTGGCGGAGCGCCGGGGGTAGGTCGAGCCGTTGGGACCCGAGCTGTGCGCTGCTGCCGTCCTCGCTGATGGTCGCCTTGTAGAGGTTCATCGCCGGCGACCCGATGAACGCCGCGACGAAGGTGTTCGCCGGGTGGTCGTAGAGAACCTGCGGGGCGTCGCATTGCTGAAGCCTGCCGTCGCGTAGGACGGCGACGCGGTCACCCATCGTCATGGCTTCGGTCTGGTCGTGGGTCACGTACATCGTGGCGACACCGAGCCGACGTTGGATCCGGGAGATCTCGCCGCGCATCTGTACGCGGAGCTTGGCATCGAGGTTCGACAACGGCTCGTCCATCAGGAATGCCGAAGGCTCCCGTACGATCGCCCGGCCCATGGCGACGCGCTGACGCTGGCCGCCCGAGAGCTGGCTCGGCTTGCGGTCGAGATGTTCGGTCAGGCCGAGGACCTCCGCGGCCGACTCGACCCGCTGTCGGACCGCCTGCTTCGGCAGCTTGCGCAGCTGAAGGGAGAAGCCGATGTTCTCGGCGACCGTCATGTGGGGGTAAAGCGCGTAGTTCTGGAACACCATGGCGATGTCGCGGTCGCGAGGTGAGTCGTCGTTGACGACCCGGTCACCCACTCGCACAACGCCGTCCGAGATGTCCTCGAGACCGGCGACCATCCGCAGCGCAGTGGTCTTGCCGCATCCCGACGGGCCGACCAGGACGAGGAACTCCCCGTCCCCGATGTCGATCGACAGGTCGCTCACCGCGTGGGTTCCGTTGGGATAGACCTTCGACACGTGTTCCAACGTCACCGTTGCCACGATGGCGCCCCTCTCATCGGAATGACCCGGCCGTGAGCCCGGACACGATGCGACGCTGCGCGAACAGCACGAGCAGAGCGATCGGGATGCTGATGATCACGACCGCGGCATCGATCCGGTTGTAGAAGACCTGGAACTGGCTCTGGCCGAGGTTGACGATCGCGAGCGGGGCGGTGAACCGGTTCGGCGTCTCGAGGAACGAGACGGCGAACGCGAAGTCGTTCCAGGCGAGGATGAACGACATGATCGCCGCCGTGAAGACGCCCGGCACGGCGACCGGTACGACGACACGGCGCAGTGCCTGCAGCCGGGTGGCACCGTCGACCAGCGCGGCTTCCTCGAGCTCGGCCGGGATCTGCTGGAAGAAGTTGCGTAGCAACCAGGTGGCGATCGGCAGCGTGTAGATCAGGTAGACGACGATCAGCGGATAGATCGAGTTCAGCAGGCCGAGGTGCCGAAGCAGCAGGAACAGCGGGCCCACCATCGCGAGCACCGGGAAGAAGCCGACCAGCAGGATGAACCCGAGGATCGCGCCGGCACCGCGGATCGGCAGGCGCGCGAGCGCGTAACCGCCGAGCGACGCGACGATCACGGTGACCACCGTGGTGCCGAGCGCCACGATCGCGCTGTTCAGCAGCGGGCGCCAGAAGTTTTCCTGGGTGAAGTCCTCGCGGTAGGCCGCGATCGTGAGGTGGGCGGGCAACAGGCCGTTCTGGCCGCCGACACCCTGTGCGACCTGGGTGTCCGAGAGCAGGGAGGTCCGAAGGATCCAGTAGAAGGGGAACAATGCGATCGCGATCACGATCAGCACCGCGAGGTAGAACAGTGCGCGCTTGACGACCGTGCTCGCCTTCGGACCTCTACCGCGGGCTCGTCTCGGCACCGGGACCGCACGGCTCGAGACAGCGTCGGCGGACGCCATCTATACCTCCGTCCGTAGCACCCGGACATACCCGGCCGCGATGATGAGGGCGATCACCACGAGACCCACCGAGATCGCGCCGCCGTACCCGAAGTCGGTGCGGACGAGGAAGGTCTCCCAGTTCAGGTACGACAACGTCTCGGTCGATGTGCCGGGGCCGCCGCCGGTCATGATGTAGACCACGTCGAATACCAGGAACGCCTGCAGCGTCCGGAAGATCAGCGCGACCATCAGCGCCGGCCGCAACAGCGGAAGAGTGAGCCGGCGGAACATCTGCATCGTCGTGGCGCCGTCCATGCGCGCCGCTTCATAGATCTCGGTCGGGATCACCTGGAGCCCGGCGAGCAGGATGATGGCGACGAAGGGGACGTTCTTCCAGGCATCGGCGACGAAGATCGCCACCCACGACGTCCAGGTGCCGGCCAGCCAGGTTGTGTGTGCACCCGGAAGATGCAGGCCGCCGAGCACGTAGTCGACGAAGCCCTGGCGCGGGTCGAACATGGTCTTCCACAGCGTTGCCGAGACGACCGTCGGCACCGCCCAGGGCACGAGGATCGCGGCGCGAAGGACGCCCCGACCGCGGAACTTCGCGTTGAGCATGAGCGCGAGAGCGACCGCGGCAACGGTCTCGATCACGACGGAGACGACAGTGAACCCCGCCGTGCGTTCAAGCGCGTGCAGCCACTCCGAGGAGGTGACCATCTTCGAGTAGTTGCTGCCGCCCGCGAAGGAGTGCGCGCCGACGACGCTGAGATTGTCGTGGTGGAAGGAGTTCCACAGGTTGTAGACCAGCGGGTAGGCACTGACCGCCAGGAGCAGGATGACGACCGGTGCCACCAGGGCGTAGCCGAGCCGACGGTCGGTCGCGCTCCTGCGTGAGGAGCGCGACCGCCGGCGGCCCGGTTGACGGAGTGCGCGGTCAGGCGCAGCCGCCTGTGCGCTCACCCGCCGCTCGCGTCGCTCTTCACCTGCGAGGCGGCCGAGCTCAGCGCACTCGCCGGCTGCTTCTGGTTGGCGAAGACGCTCGACAGCATCACCTGCAGGTCACTCGAGATCTGCAGGTAGTTCGGGTTGACCGGTCGAGGTTGCGAGTAGTTGTTCAGCGTCTTGACCGCCTTGAAGTACGGCGCAGCGGCGTACAGCTTCGCGCCGTATGCCGACGGCAACGCCGGCGGGTCGCCGGTCGCCTTCGCACGGGCGATCTCGACGCTGGACGAGGTGAGGAACTGGATCAGCTTGTACGCCGCCGCAGCGTGTTGGCTCTTCGCGTTGATGACGAGCATCTCGCCGCCCAGCGCCGAGCCGGGGGAGCCGCCGCTGCTCGCCGGGAACGGGATGTACCCGACGTGGCCCTTGGCCGGGCCGCCGGCCGCTGCAACTGCTTCGACGAAGGGGTAGTTGATCGCGAAGGCAGCGTGGCCGGAGGTGAACTCCTGCTGGACCTGACCCTCCTGCCAGCCGGTCACGGCCTGCGGCGCGATGTGGCTCTTGTAGATCGCATCGTGCAGCCACTGCAGTGCGGCCCGGTTGCCCGGCGTGTTGATGTTGCTCGGGTTGAGTTTCCCGCCGAACGGCGCGTCGACGGTCAGGAACGCGGTGATCGCGCCTTCGTACTTGTCACCCTCGAAGGCGAGACCTTCCTTCAACGACGGATCGGCCTTCATGGCCTGCTGCGCATCGGAGACCACCTGTGCCGGGCTGGTCGGTGGCGTCTTGATCAGGTCGGTCCGGTAGAACAAGCCCTCCGGGTTGTCGAACCACGGAATGGCATACGTCTTGCCGTCGAACGTCCCGGCCGCAGTGATGCCCGAGAAGAACTTGCTCATATCGGGGTTGAACTGGGTGAGCGGCATGATCCAGCCGGCCTGGGCGAACTTCGCCGGGTACGTGACGTCCGACTCGATCACGTCAGGTGTTCCTGAGCCCGCGATGAACCGTTGCTGGAGCTGCTGGAGGAATGTTGTCGAGTCACTCGACAGCACGTCCGTCTTCACCGTGATGTTCGGGTTGGCCGCCTCGAACTGCCTGATCGCGACCTCGGTCTGCTTTCCTTCCGTTCCCAGCCCCGACTCGGCGAACTGGATGGTCTGCTTGGCCGATCCCGATGTCTGGCTGCCGCCGCTGCTCGACCCCCCGCACGCCGCCGCCACGGCACCAAGCACGACCACGGTGATCCCTGCTGCGAGTCCGCGCAGTGTGTTGGTGCGCACGGCCACCACCTCCTCTACGGTGCTCGACACACCGTTCGGCGCGGAAGCCCTGCAGCACAGTCCGGGTCCCGGCGGGTGCGGCGTCCGCGGAAAATGACGTAATTCCCCCGTTGTGTGGTGGATCACACCTGTCGCCGCACCGATCTCCGGTTGATCGGTCATCGCCCGCGGTCCGCTTGCGTCGTTTATGACGATTTCAGGCGCTTTCGAGCGCGGCCGGCCGGCCTGCGCGTGCGCTCGGCGTACGCCGCCTACATCGTGGCCTCGCAGGCCGGAACGGACCTGCCCTCTTAGCCGAAGCCGGGATAGTGAACCGCGGCCTCGCCGATCCCGTGGGCGTGGATGTGGAGAAGGTGCGGCGGATCAGTGGCTGCTCGCTTGTGCTCGCCGGGGTGACGAGCGTCGTCGTTGCCGTCGCGATCGAACGGCTCGCCGATCAGGGCCGGCTCGGTTCGACCCTTGCGGGCGGGCGGGCGGAGCTGGTCGCTCCCGCGTTGATCGTCCTGGTCGCGCTCGCTGTCCTCGCCGAGGGGCGGTGGCCGGCGGTGCCAACCCCCGGCCTGAGCCGGGGCCGGGTCCAGGACCTCGCCTGGGTCGCGGTGCACATCGCGTTCGTCGTCCCTCTGATGACGCTTCTGGGCGTCGGCTTCGCGGCAATCCTCAACGGTCACGCGTCCTGGATCGAGACCTCGTGGACGAGAACCTGGCCATGGTGGCTCCTGGTGCCCGTGACGCTCGTCGCGATGGATGGCGCGAACTGGCTGGCGCACTATCTCGACCACACCGTCAGCGGGCTATGGCGGCTGCACTCGGTGCATCACAGCCAGGAGGAGCTCAACGTCCTGACATCGTTTCGCGCGCACCCGCTCATGCACACGACCGGGTTCTTCCTCGCGACCGTGACGGCGTTGGTGTTCCTCGGCGATCGCTCGATCACCCCGGCCGCCGTGACCGCTTATGTCTGCCTGGGAACCCTGCCGCACGCGAACCTGTCGTGGACCTTCGGTCCGGCCGGCCGCGTGGTGGTCAGCCCGGCGTACCACCGGCTTCATCACGCCGCGGAGGGTGAGCAGGACGTCAATCTCGGCATCGTGCTGACGGTCTGGGACGTGCTCGTCGGCCGGGCCCGCTTCCCCGCGCCGGCAACCGTGCCGTGCCGCACCGGTCTCGTGGGTCGCCCGGTCACGGTGGAGCACGCGAGCACCAGAGCTCGCCCGATCCACGTGCTCGCTCGCCAGCTTCTCGAGCCGATGATGATCGCGAGGAGCCGGTCGACGCCGGACGCTCGCTCCGCCGAGGCGGCGTCGTACCCACAGTCCGGCGCCGCCCTGGTCGGGGTTAAAACCGCCTGAATCCGGTGATGTCAGAGGCGTGGACCACTCGGGCGGCCGGCTCGCTGAGCGCTGCCGATGAAGCCGGTACGGGTCGGAGGTTACGCGCCCATCGAGCAGTACGCCGCGATCGGTGACGGACGGTCGGTCGCCCTGGTTGCGGCCGATGGCTCGATCGACTGGTGGCCGGTCGGCCGGATGGACGAGACCCCGACCTTCTCCGGGCTGCTCGACGCGCAGCGCGGCGGCGTCCTCACCCTCTGCCCGACCGCTGCGCACACCGTCAGCCGCAGCTATCTGACCGACACCAACATCCTCGAGACGATCTTCACCACCGCATCGGGTGTGGTACGGGTGCGTGACACGCTGCCGGTCGGCCACGGCGGCCGGCTCTCGTGGGGCCAGCTCGTTCGGCAGGTCGACGGCATCGACGGCGCCGTGCCGATGCGTTGGTCGGTAGTCCCGGGAAACCGCTTCGCGACCGGTCAGCCGTGGGTACGACGGCAAGGCGAGGCGGTGCTGGTCTCCTGCGGGCCGGACCTGCTCGCCGTACAGGCCTGGGACTGCGGCGAACCGACGGTTACCGATCGGAGCATCGACGGCACGTTCACCACTGCCGCGGGCTCGAGCGGTGTGCTGGCGGTATCCGGCGGGGCCGACCAGCCGGCGGTCATCCCGACCCTCGACCAGTGCCGCGACCTGGTCGAGCTCACGGCGCAGCGTTGGCGAGACTGGTCGCGCCAGATCCGCTACGACGGGCCGTGGAAGGACGCCGTGCGCCGCTCGGCACTCGCCTTGAAGCTGCTGATCTACTCCGGCACCGGTGCCATCGCCGCGGCCCCGACCACGTCCCTTCCGGAGCGCATCGGCGGTGACAAGAACTGGGACTACCGGTACATGTGGGTCCGGGACACCTCGTTCACGATTGACGCGTTGCTCACCCTCGGCCTGCAGGACGAAGCGCACGCGGCAGTCCAATGGATGCTCGGCGCGCTTCGGCGTACATCGCCTGACCTTCGGGTCTGTTACACGCTCGAAGGCCTCGACCCGCCCTCGGACCACGCGGTGGATTTCGACGGGTACCGCGGCAGCCGGCCGGTGCGGTCGGGAAACCGCGCGGCAGGACAGACCCAGCTCGGCACCTTCGGCGACCTGTTCGACATGATCTGGCAGTACGTCGAGGACGGCCATCGACTCGACGCGGCGAGCGCCCGGCTGCTGGCGGACCTCGCCGACCGTTGCTGCGACACCTGGATGCTCCAGGACGCCGGAATCTGGGAACTGCCCGACAGCCAGCACTACACGGTTGCCAAGATCGGTTGCTGGACTGCGCTCGATCGTGCCCTTCAGCTCGTGGACGCGGGTCAGCTCGAGTCCGCACGCGCGCCCAGGTGGGCGAGCGAGCGCGAGCGGATCAAGTCCTGGATCCATGAGAACTGCTGGTCGGCCACCAAGCGGTCCTTCACCGCGTACGCCGGCACCGAGGACCTCGACGCCGCGACCTTGCTCGCCGCCCGGACCGGGTTCGACGTCGGCGAGCGGCTGGCGGGCACGATCGCGGCGATCCAGGACGAGCTGGCGCTCGGCCCGATGGTGTATCGCTACAGCGGCGCCGCCGACGAGGAGGGGGCCTTCCTTGCCTGCACATACTGGCTGGTCATCGCCATGGTGCTGAACGGGCAACGCGACGCCGCCCGCAAGCTGATGGACGATTCGGTCGCGCTCACCAACGACGTCGGCCTCCTTGCCGAAGAGATCGACCCTGACTCAGGAGCGATGCTCGGCAACTTCCCGCAAGGGCTCAGCCATCTCGCGTTGATCAACGCGGCGTGCGCCTACACCTACTCGGACTGAACGAGTCGCCCGCTACCCGTCGCGTCAGTCGTTGCGGCCCAGCTGTTGGATCTTGTCCTTGAACAACGTGCTCGCGATCGCGGCCTTGTGCGGCTGGCCCTTGAGGAACGCCTGGGCGAACTTCTTGGCCTGGTCGTACTCCACCTTGCCGGGCATCGGCGGCTCGTTCGGGTCGACGTCGATGTCGACGAGCGCCGGGCCGTCAAAGGCGAGTGCTTCCTTGATCGAGGACTCGACATTCGCCGGGTCGTTCACCTTTGCGCCGTACCCGCCGCACGCCGTAGCCCACGCGGCGAAGTCCGCCACCGGCTGCGGGAAACGCACCCCGTGCTCGGGATAGCCGAGCACCATCTGCTCCCAGAGAATCTGGCCGAGGCTGTTGTTGTTGTTGATGACGACCTTGATCGGCAGGCCGCTCCTGGCAGCGGTCAGGAACTCGGCCATCAGCATCGCGAAGCCGCCGTCCCCGACGTAGGCGATCACCTGGCGACCGGGGAAGGCATGCTGGATGCCGACCGCGTAGGGCAGGCCCGGCGCCATCGTCGCGAGGTTGCCGGACAGGTAGAACTGCCGGTTGCCGCGGATGGTCCAGTGCCGTGCGGCCCAGGTCGCGATCGTGCCGCTGTCGCAGGTGAGCACCGCGTCATCCGTCGCCAGGTCGTCGAGGACGCTCATCGGGTACTGCGGCGCGATGGGGGAGCGCTTCGGTGACTCCAGGTCGGCCATGTTCGAGCGCCACTTCGCCATTTCCTTCTGGTACTTCTCGAGGTGGCCACGGTCGGTCTTCGCGTTCAGCAAGGGCAGCAGCGCCTGCAGGGTCTCCTTCGAGTCGCCGACCATCGGCACCTCGGTCGGCATCCGCACGCCCGCGCGCGTGGGATCGGAGTCGATCTGTACGACGCGGACCGAGCCGGGCTCGGGCAGGTGCTTCGTGTAGGGGAAGTTGGTGCCGACCATGAACAGCACGTCACAGTCCTCGACCAGGTCTTCGCCCGGCTTTGTGCCGAGCAGGCCGATCCCCCCGACCGCGAACTCGGAGTCGTCGGGGATCACCGCCTTGCCGGGAAGGGTCTTGATGACCGGAGCAGCGAGCCGCTCCGCGACGGCCAGCACCTCCTCGCGGGCGTGCAGCGCGCCGACGCCGACCAGCAGCGCGACCCGCTCGCCTTCGTTCAGCACCTGCGCCGCGGACTCCAGCGTCGATGCGCTCGGCAGTCCGGGCGGGGCGATGTAGATCGGCGACGTGGCCGGCGGCCGCGCGGGTGCGACGCCCTCGTACGGGTTCGCGCCGGCGTCCGCGATCTGCACGTCGTTGGGCACCGTGAGGTGCGCGACCCCGCGGCGGGCCAGTGCAGTTCGGATGGCGATGTCCACGACGCCGGGCAGCTGGGCCGGGTTGTCGACGACCAGGTTGTACTCGGCCAGGTCGGCGTAGAGCCGGTCGGTGTGGACCTCCTGCTGGTACCCCGTTCCAAGGACGGAGGTCTCCTGCATGCCGGTGATCGCGAGCACCGGCTGATGGTCGAGCTTGGCGTCGTACAAGCCGTTCAGCAGGTGGATCGCGCCCGGTCCCGAGGTCGCCAGGCACACGCCGAGCTTGCCGGTCGCCTTGGCGTACGCCGTTGCCATGAACGCGGCCGCTTCCTCGTGGTGCACGAGGAAGAAGCGCACCTTGTCGCTTTGCCGGCGCAGGCCTTCCATGATCCCGTTGATGCCGTCCCCGGGCAGGCCGAAGACGGTGTCGACGCCCCACTCGGAAAGTCGTTCGATCAGTACCTCAGAAGTGATGCGGGACAACGTCGGGCTCCTCACGTGTGGGCGTGCGGGAAATACGCGTAGGGAGACCTACCCGCCCTGCCCGGCAGCAAGCGTGGGCAGCGGCCGGGGAAGTGGCAGCTACCGGCTCAGCTGGTCCAGCCCAGGGTCCAGCTCTGCTCCGGCGCCTCGCCGGCCGCCACTGTGAAGGCGGTGAGCGCGTCGACCACGGCGCCACGGCTGGACGCCGGCATCTTCGCGACGATGGCGGAGATCTCCTCCCGGCGGCGCGCCATCACGGTCGCGACCGCTCGCTCGCCGGCTGGAGTGATCACCAGCCGGGTCGTCCGGCGATCCGCAGGGTCTTCTACCCGGCGTACGAGGCCCTTGCGCGTGAGTCTCTCGACGAGGCGGGTCACGGTCGAGCTGTTGACCCCCAGTAGCTCTGCCATGTCGACGACTCGCTGGGCGCCGCGATAGTGCAGCACGATCAGGGCGCGGTACTGCACCAGGGTCAGCCCGTCGCCGACCGCGCCGAGGGAGCGGACGGCCACCGCCAGCAGCGCCCGGCTCGCGCCGACGATCGCATCGGTCAGCTCGTCCTGCTCCGCGTGCTTCTGCCGCGTCACCATGGGCATCACTGTGCCTGAGCCGACGGCTCCTTGCACGTCCACCCGAACCGCGCGGTGCCGATTCGACGTTTTACGGTTGCCGGCGTATGCTCGTGCATTATGCATAGATGCATTATGCACGTACCAGCGAAGCTGTGGCACGCCGGTGCCGCCGTCAAGGTCGCGCGTTGACCATCGCACGCTTCGACGGCGCCGACGGCACGGTCGACGTGCAGGCACTGGTGTGCTTCCGGCGCCTGCGCGACTTCCTCGACGGCCTCGGAACTCGGCTCTCCGCGACGCACTGCCTGACCGTCGAGGTGGCCGATCGGCGAAGCCTCGCGCGCGTCGCCGAGGCGCGGCTGAGCGTGTTCGGAGACCAGAAGCCGCGGGTGATCTCGAGCCGCTTCACGCGGCTCCCGCCGGGCGAGCTGGTGCGTGTGACAGTGACCACCGCCGCGGGCGGTTAGCCGACGGAAGGCATGAGATGGACCCGTACCTCGTTGTCATCATCGTTCTCGGCGGGCTGCTGCTGATCGTCACCGCGGTGATGGAGTGGATCGGTTTGGTGAACCTCGTCACGCCGAGCACGGGTCCCCGCTATCAGGACTGCGGCCACCTCCGGGTCAGTCCCACCTCGCCACACTCGAGCTGCTGGCGCTGCCGGCATCGCTCGCTCGACCACGTCGTGCATCCACTTCACCACTGAATCGCCGCGGCACGCCCTCGGCCACAGCGCAACGGCGACCGACCGGTGCGGATTACGGCTGCGTCGACGGGGGAGCAACCGGATCGTGGCCATCGAGGCGACCGACGTCTTCTCCCGACGCGCGCGTGCGGTCGGCGACGGCCGGGCTGCGCCCGGCGCGTCTCGGCTGCTGATCGTCGGGTCTTCGATGGGCTCCGGACACCTGACCGCGGCACGCGAGCTGGCGCGGCGCGCCCGCCATCGCGGGGCGTCCGTCCGGGTGGTCGACTACCTGGCGCTGCCGGCCGGCCCGCAGGGGCGCCTGGTTCGTGAGCTCTACCGCCGGATGGTGACCCACGCACCCGGCCTGTACGACGGGATCATTCGTGGCTGGCGCGCCCACCCGGCCTTGTTCGAGCGCCTGAGCGCGGTCGGAGAAGGCGCCTACATCAATGGGTTGGAGCGCGAGTTCGCCGCTTTCCCACCGACGGCCGTGATCTCCACCTACAACCTCGCCGGGCAGCTGCTCGGCCGGATGCGCCGCGGCGGTCGGCTTGACGTGCCGCTGATCGCCTATGTCACCGACGCCGGCGCCCACCCCTACTGGGTGTCCGACGGCGCCGACCTTCACCTTGCGCCGCTCTCGGCCACTGCTCGGGCGTTGTCGGATCTCGGTGCCGCTCGGGTGCAGGTCGTCGAGCCGCTCGTCGCCGCGCCGGCCGAGCGGTCGCGGTCGCAGGCCCGCGCGACCCTCAACCTGCCGCCGGGCCGCGTCGCTCTCGTCAACGGCGGCAGCTGGGGGGTCGGTGCGGTGCGGCTGGCCGCTGGCGCTCTTGGTACGAGCGGCACCCGGACCTACGTGCTCTGCGGTCAGTGCGAGCGGCTCGCGCGGGCAGTACGCCGACTGCCGGGTTGCCACGCGGTCGGCTGGACCGACGATGTCGCCGCGTGGATCGCCGCGGCCGACGTGGTCGTCGACAGCGCGGGTGGCACGACCTGCTGGGAGGCGATCGTCGCCGGGCGACCGGTCGTCCTGCACCGCCCGCTCGCCGGACACGGGCGACTCAACGCAGCCACGCTGCGCGACGCCGGCCTGGTCACGGTCACGCAGACCGACCGCGAGCTTCAGAGTGCCGTGCGCTCGGCGCCCGCGGCGCGGCCGGACCTGCTGCCGCCGGCGCCGGATCCGGCCGCCGTCGTCCTCGCCACCGCTGTCTCCGAGCCGATGGCGGGCCGCCGCTAAGGCCGACCGGCCGCGGCGGCGAGGATGGGCAGATGCGAGCAACGAGCGCGGCAGTCTGCGTTGCCGGCTCCTTCGCGGCGGCTCAGATCGTTCCCGCCGGGTCGTGGTTGCCGTCGCTGCGTCGCCGGCTTGCGCCGGCGTTGAACGGCCAGATGCCCGCCGGCACGGTGGCGCTCACCTTCGACGACGGGCCGCATCCCGATGGCACGCCCGCAATCCTCGATGCCCTTGACGAGCAGGGTTGGACGGCGACCTTCTTCGTCCTCGGCGCGGAGGTGGTCAAGCGGCCGCACCTGGTCGCCGAGATCACGGCCCGAGGTCACACGGTCGGCGTGCACGGCTACGAACACCGGTACCTGCTGGCCCGCGACCCGCGCTCGGCGTACTCCGACCTTCGGCGCGCTCACCAGGTGACCGCCGATGCCCTCGGCCGCGCGCCGCTGTGGTGGCGGCCGCCGTACGGCGTCCTCACCGGCCCTGCGCTGGTGGCCGCGCGGGCGGTCGGGGTCAGGCCGAGGCTCTGGTCGGCGTGGGGCAAGGACTGGCGCGCGTCAGCCTCACCGCGCTCGATCGTCACGACGATCGCCACCGGACAGGTCGACGGCGGGGTCGTCCTGCTTCACGACTCCGACCTGATGAGCGCGACCGGGTCCTGGCGCAACACCGCGGCTGCTCTGCCCTTGTTGGCCGACCACCCCTCGATGCGGGGCCTGACCGTAGCCGGGTTGCGCTGAGCGAGCTTTGGCGCGCTCTCCGGTGATCGCGCAGCGGAGCTAACGGAGTCAAAGCGCACGCACGGGGAACACTTTTCTCACTGTGCCCAGCTACCACGACTTGCCGGCCGGCCGGCGTGCGGCCGGTGGCGCGGCGATGCACTTCACTCCGGGCCGGACGGCAGACCGCAGGCGCAACGGCTGGTCGACGACTCTACGGCCGATGCATCGCGCCCGGCTCATGTCGTCGAGACCGAGCTGGTGGTCGCAACTGGTCCTCGTGGTCGGGTTTCTCTTCGCCTACGACCAGCTTCGAGCCTGGCACGGCAACGTCGTCGGCGTCGCCGTGCACAACGGACGTGAGGTGCTCTCGGTCGATCGCTGGCTGCACGTGGCGTGGTCGCAACCGATGGACACCTGGCTCGCGGGGCATGCCACCGCCGGCATCCTGCTGGCCGGCTATTACGTCGTCATGCATCTGGGTGCGACGACGGGGATGCTGCTCGCGCTCTTCTTGTGGTCTCCGGCGTACCGCCGGCACCGCAACGCCTTGCTCATCCTCAGCCTGCTCGCGCTGATCGTGTTCTGGGTCTACCCGACCGCCCCGCCCCGGTTGCTTCCCGGCTTCCACGACACCGTCCGCCACGACCTTCCCTTCGCCTACCAGGCAGAGACGGACGGCGCGAACCTGTACGCCGCGATGCCCTCGCTGCACGTCGCATGGGCGGTGTGGGTGGCCGTGTCGGTCCGAGCGCTGACCGCACGCAAGTGGGTTCGGCTGCTCGCCGCATTGCATCCGGTGGCCACCGCGGTGTCAGTCCTCGCCACCGGCAACCACTACATGTTGGACGTGCTCGCCGGCGCAGCGCTGACACCGGTCGGCTACCTGGTGCTCGGGGTCGGCGAGCGGCTTCGCCACCGGTTCGCGGTCGGGTCGGCCCATGCTGTTCGGCGTACTTAGCGCGCTCGCGGCCGCGGCGTGCTTCGCGGTCGCGGCGGTTCTTCAGCAGCGGGCAGCGGCGACCCGCCCTCCGGGAGAGGTGTTGTCGCCACGGCTGTTGCTCGCGCTTGCACGAGAGCCACTCTGGTTGGCGGGCGTCGGCACGGCGGCGCTCTCCTACGCCGTACAAGCCGTCGCGCTGTCCCAAGCACCCTTGGCGGTGGTGCAACCGATCCTGGCTTGCGAAGTGGTGTTCGCCATCCCGCTCTCCGTGCGCCTGCGCCGCGTGCGCCTGCGGGCCCGCGACTGGGTCGGGGTGTTCGGGGTAGGGCTCGGGCTCGCGGTGTCGATCGCGCTGGCCGACCCGCGTGGCGGCACCCCGCTGGCGCCGTTGTCGTCGTGGGTCCCGGTGGTTGTCCCGCTCGGCGTGGGCGCCGCAGCTGCCGCCGCGGTCGGACGCGCCGCCGGCGGCACCCGGCGGCCGATGTCCTTCGCGCTGTCGGCCGCCGTACTGACCGGGCTGGAGGCCGCACTGATGGCGGCGACGACGCGCCGGTTCGAGGGTGGGGTGGCCGCCGGGTTCACCGCGTGGGAGCCGTACGCCATGGCGGTCTGCAGCATCACCGCCACGCTCATGCTCCAGTCGGCGTTCGAGTCCGGCCCGCTGGCCGTGAGCCTGCCGATCGTCGACGCGGTCGCGCCGCTGCTGTCCATCGTGATCGGCCTGACCCTCTTCGGCGAGCAGATCACCGGCTCGCCGGCGCGGCTCGGGCTGGCGGCGATCGCGCTGGCCGTGCTGCTGGGCAGCATCGTCACCCTCGACACCTCGCCACTCGTGCAGCGCGCGGCACCGAACGTGCAGGCTCAGCGCAGAGGCAGTCCGACCAGCGCTCCGAGTGCGACCACGCCGACCATCAGCCAGGCCACGTAGTCGCCGACGTGCCCGGAGTGCAGCGCGCGGATGCCGGCGATGCCTCGTTGAAACGGACTCAGCGCGGACGCGAAGCGCTGGGTGATCGGTTCGATGTACCAGCCGATAGTGGCGACCGAGACCGCCAGGACGGTGGAGACCAGCCCGAGTACGACGCCCTTCGTGGTCCAACCGATTCCGGCGGGAGTGCGGATGGGGCGTGGCACGGCATGGCGAAGGGTCTCTGCGAGGTAGCCGGCATGGTCGAGCATGCGCTCGGCGCCGCCCCCGATCGCGTTGACCGCGGAGGAGTCCACGCCGATCGCGAGGGAGCCGGCCAGCAGCACGATGATCGGACCGACCAGGCTGACCGAACGTGCGCGGAACCGTTCGATCGTCTCCGGCTGCTCCTCGTCGCCGGTCGTCTGCTGGCTGCCCTCGGTGGGACGCGGCCCGATCCCGAGGAAGATCCGGCCACCGGCGCGCAGCGCCGCGCCGCCGGTCATGGCGGAAACCGCGACGAACAGCACAGGACCGAACCAGTAGCCGTTCGCGCTGAGCGCATCCTCGCCGATCGCCTTGCCCAGGGCGCTGCCGAAGGGCGGCAGGCCGGCCAGCGCCAGCGCGGCGATGCCGAAGAGCACCGCCAGAACCGGCGCGTCGCGGGCCCGGCCGTGCAGGGTGACCTCGTCGACGCTTCCGTAGCGGTTGAGCAGCATGCCCGCGAGCAGGAACAGTGCGCACTTCGCCCCGGCGTGGCCGGCGACGTACACCGCCGCTCCCGTCGTACCCGCGGCGCCCATGGTGCCCGCCGCGCACATGAACAAGCCCATGTGCGCGATCGTCGAGAAGGCCAGCAGCCGCTTGAGGTGCCGCTGCGCCAGGCACATCACCGCACCGACCAGTGCGGTGACCGCACCGAGGACGATGAAGGTACGACGGACGTCGGCGACCGGAATCGTGCCCGCGAACGCGGACCAGTAGACCCGCAGCACGCCGTACAGTCCGAGTTCCACCATGACTCCCGAGAACAGGACGCACACCGGCGTCGGAGCCGCTGCGTGAGCGTCGTCGAGCCAGAAGTGGAACGGCACGGCCGCCGCCTTCACCAACCAGCCGGAGATGACGAGGACGAAGCCGACGGCGATCAGCGCATCTACGCGTTGGTGGTTCAGGCTCGCACCGATCTGGGCGAGGCCGAGCTGGCCGGTGTGGGCGTACACGAGCCCGATCCCCATCAGCGTGACGTAGGCCCCGAGCGAGTTGACGATGCCGAAGTTCAACGCACCTTGAAGCGAGCTGCGATCTTCGACCTTGAAGCCGGTCAACGCATACGCCGCCGCACCCATGAGCTCGAAGAACACGAACATGTCGAACAGGTCGCCGGTCAGGGCGAAGCCGTTCATGCCGGCAAGGAACAGCATCATCAGGCAGTGGTAGTGGGCATCCGCGGACTCGAAGTAGCGCGCGGAGTAGACCATCGCGAGCAGCATCAGCGTCGCGGCGAGCAGCGCGATGCCGGCGCCGATCCGATCGACGACGAACACGATGCCGACCGGATGGCCGGCGCCGGGAAGCCAGTTGCCGATCCAGTTGATCACCCGTCCGCCGCTTCCGGCGAACAGCGCGGCGTCGAGTCCCACGACTGCGGCCGCGCCCGCGATCGCCGTACCGTCCACCAGCGGGCGGGGCGCACGGTGGCCGATCGACAGCAACACGCAGGCGACGATGATCGGGATGGCGATGCTGACGGGTGCCAGCTGAGCCAGCCCGTCGTTGAAGTGCATCAGCCCCTCAGCGCCGACAGCTTGTCCGGGTCGGTCGTGCCGTGCTGCTTGGCGATCTGCAACGACAGGGCAAGCAACAGCGCGGTGACCATCGCGGAGACGACGATGTCCGTCAGGCAGAGCGCTTGCACGACCGGGTCGACGACATCCGTGGACGGCTTGACGGTGGAACCGAACACTGGTGCCAGTGCCTTCCACTGGTAGCCGATGCTCAGCAGCAGGACATAGGTCCCTGCCTGGCTGATGGACAGGCAGACCACGGCTTGGACCAGGTTCCGGCTTCGCGCGACCCCGACTGCGCCGATGAGCAGGATCGCTCCGGCAACGAAATACGCGTAGTAGCTCATCGTGGCCGTGGGCCCAGCAGGATGGCCTGGTCGAGGAACTTTGCGACCAGGACGATCACGCCCGACGCAACCTCGATGCCGACGGCGCCGTTGAGCAGCGGCACGGTGCCGGCCGAGAAGAGCTGCCCGAACGTCCCGAGCGGGAGGGTATTGGCGAGGAAACCGAGGGTCGTGGCCGCGCCGGCGATCCCGAAGCAGGCAAACGTGGCCGCGCCGATCGCCTCGCCATGCTCGAAGATCCGGACCGGGCGCAGCCGCTGGAGCGGCCCGTACGAGCCGGCGACGTACAGCAGGTGGATCGCGGTGGCGAGCACGATGCCACCCTGGAACCCGCCACCGGGGGTGACCACGCCGTGCGCGATCACGTCCAGACCGATGATCAGCGCGAGCGGGATCATCGCGTAGCCGAGCACCCTGGTCGCTTCCATGACCCGGCCGGTGTCCGACGGGCCGGCCTCGCGCTCCTCCTTGGTCGGCCGGAGGAGGGCTGACACGCCGATGATCGAGACGAACAGGATGGACTCCTCACCCAACGTGTCCAGCCCGCGCTGGTCGAAGTTCACCGAGCTCACCGCATTCGCGGTCCGGTGAGCCACCGCCGCATGCACCGCCGCCGTGCGGTACGGATGGTGTGACCCGCCGAAGGCCGGCAGGTCGAGGAACGCGGAGGCCAGCACGACGGCCAGCGCCGCGCCGGCGATACCCACCATCCAGAGCCGAGCCCGCCTGCTCACCGGCTGCCCCGGATCTTGCTGATGGTCAGAAGCACCATGAGGGGAACGATGGCCGTCCCGACCGCGACCTGGCTGAGCGCGACGTCCGGTGCCTGAAGGACGAAGAACAGTACGGCGAGGCAGACGCCGAACAGCGACAACGTCACGGCCTGGCGGTGGGGGTCCTCGGTCATGACGACCGCGATCGCCGCGGCCAGCACCAGCGTGAGCGAGATGGCCACGAGGAAGCTCATGCTGCCCTCGTCACGGTGGGCTCGTCGGGTCGAGGATGCCGCGCTGCTGGGCTTCCACCCGGCCGGTCGCCATCTGCAGGATCGGCCCGGTGACTCCGAGTAACGCGACGATCAACAGCTGCAACCCGGCAGTGATGCCCCAGCCCGTGTGCACGACGATCGCGGCCGCGAACAGCGGACCCGCCACCGAGGTGACCGGCGTCAGGTAGTGCAGCTTGCCGAACGTCGTACGCATTGTCAGCGCGCCCACGCCCGACAGCAGGATCACGAGCAGCGCGGCCGCGAGCAACGCGTCGGAGATGACGTCTCGCGTCATGGCCGCGGTCCCAACAGCCTGGTGTAGACCAGCGTGCCGACCACGTTCAATGCGGCCAGCACGAGAGGGACGATCAGGTAGCTCGGCTGGTCAACGGCTGCCGCGAACGCCATCAGGAACAGGACGGTGACCGCGACGCCGAGCTCGAGGCCGACCAGGCGGGAGATCGCGTCACCGTGCGATCCGATCAGTAGAGCCGGCACCAGGCCGATCACGATGAGCGCGGCCGACGCCGCGAGCCAGGCGTTCATCGGCGTACCGCATCCGTCATCGACCGGCGCCCGCCGGCCAAGACGTGGGTCAGCAGCTCGCCGGTGTCGACGTCACCGTTGACGACGAAGCTTCCCGGGCTCAGCGAGACGAGCAGGGTCGCGGCAGCGCGGGTCGTGGAGGGGCGCGGGTCAGGACCGGGCGCAACCGGGATGCGCTGCCAGTGGCCCTCGCTGCGGGGACGGAAACGCTCGCGCCAGGGGAGTGCCAGCACGGCGACCGTGTCGGCGACGACCGCAGCGGGAACGGCAACGGCCCAGCGCAGGTATCGCCGCGACGGGTCGAGCCGCACACCGAGCGTGCGGCGTACGGCGACTGCCGCCGCCGCGCACGATGCGGCGGACGGACCAGCCACGATCAGGTCGGCGCCGGTCACGGAGGACAGCGTCAGCAGCCACACACCGAGCGCCGCCGCCGTCCACGCGAGCCACTCCCCGCCGACCTTGGCGATCTTCGTCACGCGCAGATGGTCCCCGCGTGCCCACGGGTTAATCCGTTAGCGGTGCGTCGCTGACGCCTCCTCGCGTCGCGGCCAGGACGGATGCCGCATCCTTGCCTGCCAGTGCACTCGGCAGGTCGGGCACCAGGCCGGATGATCGACGTCGTGGGGGCAGGTCCAGCTCGCGGTCGGGGGGATACCTGCTTCGTGGGCGGTGCGGCGGCGCTCGTGGCGGCTTCGCATGCCCGCACCGTAGGCGCGCAGCTGCCACTGTCACCGCGGCCGAACTACCCCGTACGAGTCGCCGAAGGTCCCGATTCCGGAAGGTGGCCGAAGGTTCCGTTTGCGGAGCAAGGGGCATCTGTTCGCCATGCCCGAGGCTGTGCCGGTCGTTGATCTCTACGACGATGCCGAACGCTGCGCGGAGCTCGCCGGGTTGCGCTACGTGCAGGCGGAGGAGCCGGGGCTGCGTCGGGCGCGGGCCGGCTCCGGGTTCAGCTATCGGAAGTCGAACGGCAGGCCCGTCAGCGCGGCAGTGCGAGCGAGGGTGCAGGCACTCGTGATCCCGCCGGCCTGGCAGGAGGTCTGGATCTGCGCCGACGAGGACGGGCATCTGCAGGCCACCGGCATCGATGACCGCGGACGCAAGCAGTACCTGTACCACGAGCGATGGCGGGAAGTGCGCGACCGGCTCAACTTCGACCGGTTGGTCGACTTCGGCAATGACCTGCCGGCGGTCCGGTCCGACGTCGACAGCCAGCTGCGCCGGCGTACCTTCGACCGCGCATTGGTGACGGCGGCGATGCTGCGCATCGTCGACCGCTGCGGGCTGCGCGCCGGCTCCGAGGTGTACGCCGAGGAGAACGACAGCTTCGGGTTGAGCACGCTGACCAAGAAGCATGTGTCCGTGACGCGCGACACGGTGACCTTCTCGTTTCCGGCGAAGTCCAAGCGGCAGGCGCTCGTGGTCCTCGAGGACGCCAAGGTGGCCCGGGTGGTCCGGCGGCTGGCCGATCAGCGTGGCCGCCGGCTGTTCACGGTCGACGGGTCGCCGGTGACGGCGGAGGAGATCAACGAGCGGCTGGGTGAGCTGTGCGGCTCCCACGTGACGCTGAAGGAGTTCCGCACCTGGCGCGGGTCCCGGGTCGCCTTCGCTCACCTTCGGGCCCGGCTGGGAGAACCCGACCGCAGCAGCTGCGTGGTGGACGCGATCGACGCGGCCGCCGAGGCGCTGGGCAACACCCGGGCGGTCGCCCGTGCGCACTATGTGCATCCCGAGATCCTCGAGGCCTACCTCACCAGCGACCTCGACACCTTCCTGAGCCGGCACCGCGCCCGCGCGACCCGCTACCTCGGTGCCGACGAGAACCTCATGCACCGCTTCCTTCACGACAGGGTCGACCGGCGCGCGTGAGCGCGGCTATCGGGCGCCGGTTTCTGGTGGCCGGATCGCGGAAATGATCACGCCAACGCCATCCCCCAAGATCCGGCAAGGAGCTATCGCGTGCTCGCGTCGTGGCTGATCGCCGGCCTCGCGTGCGCCGTGCTGAGCACCGCGCTCTTGCTCGCTCCGGTCCCCATCGTGATGGGCAACGCCGGCGGGACGTGGGCGTGGAGCCGACGCCTGATCCTTGCCGTGGTCGGCACGGCGATCACCGTGGCGGTCGGTGTCGGTGTGCTGGACGTCATCGGCGCCACTCGCATCAACCTGATCGGATCCGCATCCGCGCTTGCGCTCGGCTCGCTGCTGTGGCTTCCCGCTACGCGGCGATGGAGCGCGCGCGCCCACCTGTGTTGGGCCTGCACGGTCTTTCTGTTCGTCGCCTACCTCGCGTTCATGCTCGACTGGACCTTCCAGAGCGGCCTGTCCGCGCTGTCGGAGGCCGGCGGCTTCCTGCTGTGGCTGCTCGAGCTGTTCGCGGCGTTCCTTGCGTGCGCCTATCTATGGGAGCTGTGCGACGCGTTGGGCAGCCAGCGCTGGCGCCGGCGGGTCGGCCAAGGGGCCAGCACGGAGGCGTTCCAGACCGGGCCGCTGCCGTTCGTGAGCCTGCACGTCCCCGCGCACAACGAGCCACCCGAGATGGTGATCGAAACCCTGACCACGCTCCTTCGGCTCGACTACCCGTCGTACGAGGTCGTTGCCATCGACGACAACAGCGACGATCCGCAGTTGTGGCGACCGGTCGAAGCATGGTGTCTCGAGCACGGCGTCAAGTTCCAGCACCTCGAGGACTGGCCGGGCTACAAGTCGGGCGCGCTCAACTACGCGCTCCAGCACCTCACCGACCCGCGGGCCGAGCTGGTCGGCGTGTGCGACTCGGACTACCAGATGAACCCGGACTTCCTGCGAGGATGCGCGCCGCTGTTCCGCGACGAGTCCGTAGGGTTCATCCAGGCGCCGCAGGACTACCGGGAGTGGCAGGGCGACCGCTACTACCGCCGGCTGTATTACTCCTACGAGTACTTCTTCGCCGTGTCGCAGCCGTCGCGGAACGAGCGTGACGGCGCGATCTTCGCCGGGACGATGGGCCTGATCCGGCGTCGTGCCCTCGACGAGCTCGGCGGCTGGAACGAGTGGTGCATCACCGAGGACGCCGAGCTTTCTCTGCGGCTGCTTCGCGCCGGGTGGTCCGGCCTGCACGTGGATCGGTCGTTCGGCCACGGCATCATGCCGCTCACCTTCGAGGCGCTGAAGGGGCAACGGTTTCGCTGGTGCTTCGGCGGCATCCAGATCCTCCGCATGCACTGGCGGTCGTTGCTGTTCGGCAAGGCGGCGGCGGACAACCGGATGTCGACCGGCCAGCGCTGGGCCTACCTGTCGGGGGCCTTGCAGTGGTACGGCGACCTGCTCGGCCTGCTGTTCTTTCTCTTTCTCCTGGCCGGCGCCGCGAACATCGGCGCCGGCGGTGGGTTGTTGTTCCGCAAGCTCACCGGTTTCCTGATCGCCACCATCCCGCTGCTGTTCGCGCTCGGTCTGATCCGTGCGATCGCTCTGCTTCGCCGGCGGACGGGAGCAAGCTGGCGAGAGGCGCTGGGCGCGTTCCTCATCTGGCAGTCGACGTCGCTGGTCACCGCGCGGGCATCCGTCCAGGCTCTCTACGCGCGCGAGGCCGAGTTCCTGCGTACGCCGAAGACGAGCGACCGCTCCACCCTCTGGGACGCGGTGAAGGGAAACCGCGGCGAGACGTTGCTCGCGCTCGCCGGGCTGGCCGCGATCATCACCTCGCTGACCAGGCCGACGACCTATGCCGGTCCGCTCACCGCGATCCTGCTGGTCTGGCCGACGATCAGCTACGGCGCGGCGTTGGTGAACTCGCGCGCAGCACAGCGTGCGTCGCTCCCGCCGGAGCTGGCCGCGCGGCGCCGTACCGAGTGGCTGCGCGGGTCGCCCGGCGCTCGGGTCACGCTTGCGTTCGGCGCGGCCGGGGCCAGCGCTCTCATCGTGGTGATCGTCCTCGGCCTGCTGGCACCGCAACGCGGGCCGGTGCACACACCGAGCCTGTTGCAGCCCGCCAAGGGCAAGCCGGCGTACACCAGCACGTCGCCGAGCCCGAGTCCGTCGTCGTCCACCTCGCCGTCACCGACCGCATCCACGCCTGCTTCTCCGCCGGCGGGTGGATCGTCCTCGGCGTCGCCGACCTCGAGCGCGACATCGAGCGCGACATCGAGCTCCTCGCCGTCACCGACGCCGTCGTCGTCGAGTCCGGCCTCGTCGTCGTCGAGCCCGGCCGCCGCACCCGGCTCGCCATAAGGCGGCACCGCTCACTGGTCGCGGCGCAGCAGGTCCTCGTAGGTCTCCCGGCGCACGACCAGCCGGGCCTCACCGCCACGGCAGAACACGACCGGCGGGCGGCGGGCACCGTTGTAGTTGTTGGACATCGTGTAGCAGTAGGCCCCGGTGACCGGCACGACGACGATGTCACCGACTTTCGGGTCGCGCAGGGGCACGGCGTGGCTGATCACGTCGCCGGACTCGCAGTGCCGGCCGACCAGCTCGACCGGCTCACCACCTCCGACCCGGTGCGCAAGCGTGGCCTCGAACCGCTGCCCGTAGAGCGAGACGTCGAGGTTGTCACCCATGCCGCCGTCGACGGCGACGAACGTCGGTTGGTGTCCCTTGACGGACACGACGCGGTAGAGCGTGACGCCGGACCGGGCCACCAGCCGCCGACCGGGTTCGATCAGGATCTCGGCTTCTGCCGGCAGGCAGCGCCGGGCCGCCGCCACGAGCGCCGAAACCCAGTCCTCCACACCAGGTGGTGCGTCGGCGTAGGTGTAGCGCGCCCCGAGCCCGCCGCCGAGGTCGTAGGTGTCGAACTCGCCGAACCGGCTCAGCGCCTCCACCGCGGCGACGAACGGCTCGGTCGCACAGATCTGGCTGCCGATGTGCATGTGTACGCCGGCGAGATACAGCCGGTCGCTGGTTCGCAACATCGCGATCGCACGTTCGGCGTCGGCTGCGGCCAGACCGAACTTCGACCCGGCCTGACCGGTCGACATGGCGTCATGGGTCTCGCCACGAACGCCCGGGATGACGCGAAGCAGGACGCGCTGGGTGTCGACGACCCGTCGCTCGAGCCGGTCGATGTCGTCGAAGTTGTCGACGACGATCGTGCCGACCCCGGCGTCGAGTGCCAACTCGAGTTCCTCGTCGGTCTTGGCGTTGCCCTGCATCACGATGTCCGCCGGGGTGACGCCGCCGGCGAGTGCCGCCGCGAGCTCACCACCGCCTGACACTTCGATCGCCAACCCGGCCGCGGACAAGGTCCGGTAACCGGCGGTGCACGGAAAGGCCTTGGATGCGAAGACCACACGCGATCGCGGCCAGGCGGCGGTGAGGGCCGTCCTGAAACGGCCGGCCTGGGCCAGCAATGCGTCCTCATCGACGACGTACGCCGGTGTGCCGTAGGTCGACGCGAGCTCGTCGACGGGGATCCCGCCGATCCTCAGGCTGCCGTCCTCATCCAGGTCCGCGCCGACGGGGCACAGTGAGAGCACGGCGTCCCGGGCAGCGGCCAGGTCACCGGTCGATAGCGCTGACGAGGTCATGTCCGCCCCCTTTCGTGCGGGTCAACCCTAGATCGACCCGGCGCGGTCACAGCGCAGCGCTCAGGCGGCGGACGATCACCTCGGCAGGTTCTGCCGTCGCGGCTCGATAGCCGACACCGGCCCACAGGTTCACCCACTCTGGGTCGCCGGCAGCCGCGGCTGCCTTGCGCAGGCCGCTCGTCAGATGATGGACCGCGGGGTAGCCGAACGGTGCGAGCTCGTCGTACCGGCGGATGAACTCGTTGGGCAGGCCTCTTGCCGGGCGCCCGGTGAACGCTCGGGTCAGGACCGGTTCGCCTCGCGCCTCGACAAGAGCGGCCTTGTGCACGTCCGAGGCCCCACTCTCGTCGGCACGAAGCAGCAAGGTGCCGACCGCCACTGCCTCGGCACCGATGCCGAGCAGGTCACGCACTTGCTCGGTGTCTGTGACGCCACCCGCTGCAATCACCGGCAGCTCGGATGCCGCGATGACGGCACCGGTGAGCTGGGCGAGCGGCATCGTCGCAGGGGGCTGCTGCGGGGTCAGCGTGCCCCAGTGCCCGCCTGCGACCGAGGCCTGCGCCGCCAGCGCGTCCACGCCCGCGTCGCGTGCACGGCGGGCCTCGTCGGCGCTGGTGACGGTCTGGATCACCAGTGAGCCGCCCGCCCGCAACCGCGCGACCGTGCCGCCGTCCGGAATGCCGAAGGTGAAGCTCACCACGGGAACCGGGTCGCGGATCAGTACGTCGATCTTCGCCGCCCAGTCGTCGTCGTCCTCGACCGGCTCGGCCGACTCGACCATGACCCCGAAGCGGTCGGCGACCGGTTGGAGCGCGCGCGCATAGGTGCGGAAGGCGGACAGGCCGACCGGCAAGGGATTCGGTGCGAACAGGTTGACCCCGAATGCCGATGCCGTCGCGCGGACGCCGGCGATCTCCTCGCTCATCCGTTGTGCGGTCCGGTAGCCGGCAGCGAGAAAGCCGAGCCCGCCGGCGCGCGCGACCGCGGCGACCAGGGCAGGTGTCGACGGACCACCGGCCATCGGCGCCGCGACGACGGGAAGCTCGACGCCCAGGCTCTTGAGCACCGAGCCCACAGCACGACCTCCTCACCGATGAACCGGGTCATCGTCGCATCAGCGGAGGTAGCGGCCGACGCAGACCGCGAGCTGCGAACGGCCGATGGCCGGCGGCAGGGTAGGACCGTAGTCCCGAACCCGCCGCCGGCCATCCGTACCGAACCGTGCGGCCGGCTACCTCGCGAGCACGTGTGCGGCGGCCAGCAACAGGTCGGCCTGCACGATCCAGCTGCGTGCCTGGCGGTGCGAGATCGGCTGGTTGTCGAACTGCGCGTCGAGCAACGCCGGACCGATCCGGTTGGCAAGCGCGTTCCGTGCGTGGTCCAAAGCGGAGAGCGCCGCTTCGATCCGTTGGTACTCCTGGTCGTTGCTGCTCGAGCCGCTGGCGAGCGCCCGGGTGGACGCGGTCAGCGTGTCGGCGGCGAACTGCCCGGCGGACGCGAGGATTTGCTTGTACACATGGCCGAGATCGACGATGTCGTTGGTGTCACCACGAACCGCCGGCGACAGCACGTTCGGCGAGAGCAGCTCGGTGAGCACCCGGCCATCGACGTTGTAGTCGTCCCTCAGGCCGGCGAGGGCAAGCAACGTCGGACGGGTGTCGGTCTGGTCCGCCCAGACCGAGGTGTTGACACCCCGTGCCCGCACGCCCGGTCCGACGTACGACGACCAGATGTCCTGCATGTCGGGCCAGAGCCCACCGTGGTTCCAGGCATAGCCGGACGAGGTGTAGACGCACGGCTCGTTGCAGTTCTGCGCGCCGCCGCCGACGTACTCGTCCTCGCCGGAGAACGCGGTCATCGTCGGAGTGCGCGCCGGGTCGGAGGACACGAAGTGCAGGATCTTCTCCTCGACCGGATCGGCGAGCTGGTAGGCCACCTTGTCCGTACTCCCCGTGATCGGGTTGGTGACCGTCAGGCCGCTGATGTCGCGCTCGAGCTGGCGGACCTGCGGGTTGGTCGGCGAAGGGTTGCCGGTCACCCAGAGCGAGGGCGCCGGGTCACTGTGGATTGCGAACGGCGTGGTGTCCCCGTCCTTCGTGGCGAGCAGCCCCGGCAGGTTGACGTTGACCTCGGACTTCGTGGTGTAGGAGCAGTAGTTGCCGTTCAGCCCGGTGCAGTTGGCGGGCGTCGGCTGGCTGCCGGAGAAGTGGTCGCCCTCGTCGGTCGTGACGGAGAACAGGGTGTTCGCCGGCGTGATGCCGTCGGCCTTGAGCCGGCTGAAGAACTGCCCGAAGGCGACGTTGTAGTCGTGCAGCTGCTGTTCGAAGGTCTGCTCGCCCGGGCCGAGGTCGCCCGTGTCCGCAGCGGTGTGGTCGGTGTGCACGTCGGACACGTAGACGTCCACGACCGGCACGTTGTGCTCGAGCATGGTGGCGGCGTAGCCGAGTGAGTTGGTCGGAGTGAGCGAGTCGAAGCCAGGGAACCCGACGTTCCCGTAGGCGTCGCTGATCGTCGTACCGTTCAGCGCCTTGACCGGCCCGGACGGGCTGATGACCGGCTGGATCTCCGCGTTGCCGAACAGCGCCTTGTAGCCGTGGTAGCCACCCGGCTCATCGGGGAGCGCGTCGGTCTGGCCGTTCGCGCACGTCGCGGAGCCGGCGGCGCAGTGCACGGCATACCCGACGACGTCGGCGGTCGCCTTGTTCGGGTTCGTGGCCGCTTCGGCCGCCTGCGGGGAGTCCGGGCCGAACACGGTGGGGATGTCGGTGCCGATGTTCTCGAGCACCTCGTTCGACATGCCGACGTCGCCAACGTTGCAGCCCGCGCGGGTGTAGGGAACCCACGGTGCCGGCACGTTGACGTTCGTGTCGTTCGGTACGTCGTCGCGGTTCGCGGTGTACTCGAGGTTGTACCTGGTGTCGGCCGGCTTGCCCGACGGGTCGTAGAGCGGGTCGGTCCAGTACGCGAACGAGATACCGGTCTGCGTGCTGCCGCTCGGCGTGTAGTAGCTGAAGCTGTTCGACTGGGTGATCGCGGTGCGGTCGGGATAGAGCCCGGTCTGGTTCGACATGAAGTTCGTCGCGGTGTGCACCAGGTCGTCGTGGGTGTTGGCGAGGACGACCCCGTTGTCCTTCAGGAAGTTGTACAGGGTCGGCATCTGCTCCATGTCGCTCGGCACGTTCGGGTTGTCCCGGGTCAGGTGCACGTTGTCGAACTGGATCTGGATGACGTGTTTGATGCCGTTCGCCAGCCGGCAGCTGGACGAGGCGTCGTGATGCGGTGAGGCACCGGCCGGAGCCGCTGCCGTGACGCCGACGACAGCCGACCCGGCGATGACCGCCGAGACCGCTGTTGCGCTCAGAAGACGCGTGCGCACGGATGAACCTCCACAGCCCCCGAACGGCGCGACCCCACCCTCCGTGGCGGCAACCTTACGAAACGCCCTTATCTCGCACAAGTGGATAGAAGTGAATATTCGGACATCGCCCGGTGAAGGCCAGCCTCGCAGCGCGTCCTGCTGGGATAACACAGATTTGTGTTATCCCAGGAACTAGTGATAAGGTCGTCATATGCCGATGGACGCCGAGCTCACCTTCGCCGACCACGCCGGGCGCTTCTATGCCCGCCGCTACGGGATGGCCCCGATGGTCGGCCGCCTGCTCGGCTACCTGCTGATCTGCGAGCCGCGCGAGCAGAGCATCGCGGAGCTGGCCGATGCGCTGCTGGCCAGCCGGAGCGCGATTGCCGGCGCGGTCAACTCCCTGGAGACCCTTCGCCTGATCCGGCGCTCGCGCGCGGCGGGGGAGCGGATGGACCGGGTGAGCATCGACCTGAACTCCCCGCACTCGATGGGCTTCGACGTCTCGGAGTACGAGGGGCTGGCCGAGCTGGCCCGCGAAGGGCTGACCGTCCTCGCCGACGCGCCGGCCGAGCGTCGCGCCGCGCTGGTCGAGATGGCGGTCTTCGCCGACTGGCTGACCGCGCGACTGCCCGAGTGGGAGCGGGACTGGCTCGCCCATCGCGAGCGGCTGCGCGACTCGGGCGAGCTACCCCACCAACCACCGCACGCGAAGGGCGACCGCTCATGACGGACATCGAGGTACGCCGTACCGCGATCGACGCGACCGGCGTCCGCAAGTCCTTCGGCGAGCAGACCGTCCTGGACGGAGTCGACCTCCAGGTCGACGAGGGCACGATCGTCGCGCTGCTCGGGCCCAACGGCGCGGGCAAGACGACGCTCGTCCGCATCCTTTCGACCCTCATCGCCGCCGACGGCGGCGACATCCGGGTCGCCGGACACGATGTCGCCACCGAGCCGGCTCGGGTGCGCGCGGCGATCGGCGTCACCGGCCAGTTCTCCGCCGTCGACGACCTGCTCACCGGCCGGGAGAACCTTCGCCTCATGGCCGACCTGTGCCACCTCGGTCGCGACGGAGCGCGACGCGTGGCCGAGCTGCTGGACCGCTTCGAGCTCACCGACGCCGCGGACAAGCCGCTGTCGACGTACTCGGGTGGGATGCGTCGCCGCCTCGATCTCGCGATGACCTTGGTGGGCAAGCCGCGGCTGATCTTTCTCGACGAGCCGACGACCGGGCTGGACCCGAGCAGCCGGCGCACGATGTGGCAGATCATCGGCGAGCTTGCCGCCGGTGGTGTCACGATCCTGCTCACCACTCAGTACCTCGACGAGGCCGACCAGCTGGCCGACCGGGTGGCGGTGCTCGACCACGGCCGCATCGTCGCCGAGGGCACGCCGGCTGAGCTGAAGCGCCACATCGACGGCGGTCACGTCCAGCTGCAGTTCGCGGATCCACGCGCACTCGACGATGCGGCCCGGCTGTTCCCCGCGTCATCGGCGGACGCGGAGCAGCTCAGCCTCGAGGTTCCCGGAGCCGGTTCGGTCGACGTCGTACGCCGGATGCTCAACCAGCTGGCCGATGCCGCGATCGACGTCGAGCAGCTCTCGATCCACACCCCCGACCTCGACGACGTGTTCTTCGCCGTCACCGGCCGGGCCACCCAGCCAACCGTCCAGGAAGCCCTCCAGCCATGAGCTCCGCAGTCGCCTTGAGCGTGTCCGATTCCACGACGATGCTTCGTCGCAACCTCAAGCACCAGCTGCGCTATCCGTCGCTGACCCTGCTGCTTGCCGGGATGCCGATCGTGTTCCTGCTGTTGTTCGTCTACGTGTTCGGCGGCCAGCTCGGGGCCGGTCTGCAGGCGAGCCTTTCGGGCGGCCACACCGGCCGGGCCGGCTACCTCGACTACGTCATGCCCGGCGTACTGATCATGGCGTCCGCGGCCGCCGCGCAGGGCACCGCGATCATGGTCGCGAAGGACATGACCGAGGGCATCATCGACCGGTTCCGGACCATGTCGATCGCCCGCGGCGCAGTCCTCACGGGGCACGTGGTCGGAAGCCTGCTGCAGGCGCTGGTCGTGCTCGCGCTCGTGCTCGGCGTCGGCGTCGCGATCGGATTCCGTCCGCGCGCCAACCCGCTCGAGTGGTTGGCCGCGGTCGGGATGCTCGCCCTGTTCTCCTTCGCCTTGATCTGGCTGTCGACCGCACTGGGCCTGGTCGCGAAGAGCGTCGAAACGGCAAGCAACACCCCGATGTTCCTCACCTTGCTGCCGTTCCTGTCCAGTGGGTTCGTCCCCACCTCGACGATGCCGGCCGGGCTACGCCAGTTCGCCGAGTACCAGCCGTTCACTCCGGTCATCGAGACCATCCGCGGCCTGCTCACCGGTCACGCCGTCTACGCGCACGCGGTTGCTGCCATCGCGTGGAGTGTCGGCATTGCGATCGTGTCGTACCTGTGGGCGGTCCGCCTCTACAACCACCGCCGCGCCAACGCCCACTGACCCGCGGGCGTTCGAGTCAGTGCGCGACGATGGTGCTGATCGAGACGGCGGCACCGTTCTTCCCGTACACGAACGCGTAGATGTCGACGCTGATCGCCTTACCGGCCGCGCTGGCAGGCACCTTGATCGTCCGCTTCAGGCTCAGGAACTTCTCGCTGCTGCCGAGCTGCCAGGTGTAGGTGAACGCGGTTCCCTTCGGCCAGGTGCCGAGCACGACCGTCTCCGTGCCGCCCGCCGTCGGGACGGTCGGCGAGAGGCTCGGGCCCGGATCGGGTTGCGGCACCGTGCCGAAGTCGCCGGCGGCCTTGATGGAGATGTGCTTGGTGGCCTTCCCCTTCCGGACCTTGATCGACTTTCCGAACGGCGGCCCGGCGGGCTTGTCCGGGCCGTAGGCGACGTTGCCCCACTCCTTGCCTGAGCGGTACTCGCCGTAGAACTCCACCCGGTAGGTGCCGGGCTTGACGTTGAACGAGTAGTCGCCGGTCTTCTTGTTCAGAGTGACACCGTGACCACCGCTCGCGAGCACATCCTCGCTGACCACCCAGCCCTTGCTGCCGTCCTGCGCCGTCTTGGGCACGTAGAGGGTGACGACCACGCTTTTCAGGGGATGCGCCGCCTTGATCTTTCCCTTGACCGTGCCGAGCTTCGACTTCGCCGGCTGCGCCGCCGGTCGACGGGCCTGCACCGCCGCGGATGCACTGCCGGGCGTTTGACGCGGGCTTCCCGCGGCTGCTGCGGCGGGAAGCGCGGCTGTGAAGAGGGCTGCAGACGTGAGCACAACAGCGGTGAGGTGGCGCCGGTGGGTCATCAGTACCTCGGGTCTCGTCGGACTCAGGGCGCGCGCCCGCAGCACGAGCGCGAGATCGTCGCGAGGCACGATCCTAAGCATGAGCGGCCGGTGCGCGAGCGAGAATCTCAGAATGTCGCAGCCTCGCGATCGGAGCCGGCTCGATCGACGTCGTACGTCGAGTCGGGCCTCGCAAGGAGCAGGATGGCAGGCGTGTCCCTGCCGACCCCGACCCTGCACACCGCCCGCCTGCGCCTGCGTCCCTTCGCAGACGACGACGCGGAAGCGCTGTTCGCGCTGCAGAGCAACGCTCGTGTGTTGCGCTACTGGGACGCACCACCGTGGACCGAGCGTGCGCGCGCCGAGCGTTTCATCGCGAACTGCTGGCAGCAGGCCGCGGAAGGAACTGCGGCGCGGCTGGCGATGGACCGTGAGTCCGACGGCACGTTCATCGGCTGGTGCAGCCTGACCAAGTGGAACCCCGAGTACCGCAGCGCGTCGTTGGGTTACTGCCTCGACGAGCCGGCCTGGGGCCAAGGGTTTGCCACGGAGGCAGCGCGCGCACTGCTGCAGTGGGCGTTCGACACGCTGGACCTGAATCGGGTCCAGGCCGAGACCGACACCCGCAACCTGGCCTCGGCGCGGGTCCTGGAAAAACTCGGCTTCGTGCGGGAAGGGACCTTGCGCGAGGACTGCATCGTGAGCGGCGAGGTATCGGACTCGTGGGTGTTCGGGCTGCTCCGGAGGGACTGGGCAGAAACCTGATGGCCCGCGCCGGCGAGCCCCTTTATGGTCGCCGGTGTGGACGAGATGATCGCCGCGGTTGAAGCGGCGCTGCGACGCGAGGCCGCGCTGCCGGTTCGAGCACAGGCAGCGGCGACGGCGGTTCAGGATCACGGGAACGCTCGCTGGGTGGGGATCTACTCGGTGGACGACTCCGAGGTTCGAAACGAAGCGTGGGCCGGCCCTGCCGCCCCGGCCTACCCGCGTTTCGCCGTCACTGAAGGCCTCACGTCACATGCCATCGCAGCCGGCGCGATCGCGGTGAGCAACGACACCGCACGTGATCCGCGCTATCTGGCCAACCAGGACGACTCCGGCTCCGAGCTGATCGTCCCGATCGTCGTCGACGGTCGGGTCATCGGCACGCTCGACCTCGAAAGCGATCGCGTCGGTGCCTTCTCCGGCGAGAGCATCGCGCGCTTCGAGGCGGCTGCACAGTTGCTTGCTGCCTTGTGGCTCGGGCCGTCGTAGCAACGGGCGTGTCCAAGGGATGCCTGATGGGTCGTTGGCGTTGGTGCAGAAGGTGATCGCGCTCGTGTGATCGCCGGGCTGTCTCAAGGCTGGCAATAACAGGGAGCGTCGCCGTTCGCTGCGTCTCGTGGGTCGGTGTCAACGGGCTGCCGGCGATCTGTGGACGGTGGTGTTCTCGTCCACGGTTGTGGACAGGACTGTGTTCGCTGAGAGCCGAAAACATGTTGTGTATCAACGGTTTCTCGACCCCAGAAACTGTCAGATCTGGCCCTTAAGGTCAGTCGCATGTACTCGCCGGGTCCGGAGATCGAGCAGATCACCGCGGGAGTGACCGCGCTGCTCGCCCGTGACCCGCACACCCGCTCCGACCTGGAGCTGACCGACTCCACCGAGCTGCTGTTGCGCCTGCGCAGCCAGCTCGACGCGGTCCTGGTCCGCCAGCTGCAGGTGATCGATACCCGGGACGCGACCGTGAACGAGTTCGGGCGGGCCACCCGCGGGTGGCTGGTCGAGGAGCTGCGATGCGGCGCGGAAGATGTCAACCGGCTGCTCACCGTGGCCCGCGCGTTGCCGTACCGGCCGGTGATCGACCAGGCGCTCGCCGACGCGCGCATCACTCTCGACCACGCCCGGCTGATCACCACCGCGGTCGCCAAGAGCCCAGCACCGATCCGGGACGTGGTCGAAAAGGAGCTGGTCACCGCGGCCGAGACCGTCGACCCGGCCGCCCTGGGCCGGTTCGCCCGGGAGCTGGCCGCCCGGCTCACCGGCGATGACGCCGAAGCCGCCGCGCAGCGGCGCTACGACTCCCGCTGGGTCCGGCTGTCCCCGACCTTCGACGGGATGGTCGCCTTGGACGGGATGCTCGACCCGGCCGGCGCCGCCACCGTGAAGGCAGCGCTCACCCCGCTGCTGGGCAAAGCCGGCCCGCAGGACGAGCGCGCCGGTGGGCAGCGGGCCGCGGACGCGCTGGTCACCGTCGCGGAGATCGCGCTGGCCGCCGGTGGGCTGCCCGAGCACGGCGGGGAGAAACCGCAGGTGATCGTCACGATCGGCTACGACCAGCTCAACGCCGAGCTCGCCGCGCACGCCGACACCCGCACCGACACCCGCACCGGGCCGCGCACCGGGCCGCTCAGTGGCCTGACCGGGCCGGTCACCATGAACGGCATCGAGGTCACCCCGGCGACCGCCCGGATGATCGCTTGTGACGCCGGGATCATCCCGGCCGTGCTCGGCTCTCACGGTGAGGTGCTCGACCTCGGCCGCAAAACCAAGACCTGGAGCCCCGCGCAGCGCCGCGCGCTGCGCCTCGAGGACCGGGGCTGCCGGTGGCCCGGCTGCCAGGCCCCACTCGAACGCTGCCGGATCCACCACATCCTGTTCTGGTCCCGATCCGGACGCACCGACAAGAAAAACGGGATCCACATCTGCGAGTTCCATCACTGGCTCGTCCACCACGCCCAGTGGCGCATCAGCAAAGACGACAACAACCGCATCCGCGTCTGGCGCGAATGAGCAGTCTCGACGACGGCCCTTCACGTGGCTTGTTCGTGACGCGGCCGCTGGTTTGTGACCTAGCCGTAGTGACCCGCGAGGTTGTTGGCGGCGCGCCTGCTTGAAAGTGGGAGGACCTCCAGGCGGAGTGGATGTGTCTCGCATCTACCCGCAGGAGGTCTTCGATGGTTCACGCTAGTGCCCGTACGAACCTGTTCGCTCGTCGTCTGATCGTTGAGCGTGTCGCCGC